>JANYLD010000216.1 GCA_025363835.1 Armatimonadota bacterium | reverse complement strand
AACATCGGACACGCTTTGACGATTGTCGACACTGCGCTCCGGTAGTTCGAGCCCATCCCGAAGGCCGCAGCGCTAACATCCACCAGCCTGGCCGAGCGCAGACTCTGCCACATGGTTCGCAGCCTTGGCCGCTCGAGACTTTCGTCGGGCAGCCTGGTTCTTGTGAATGATGCCTCGCTGCAGAGCCTTGTCGATCGCACTCGATGCAGCAAGCAAAGCGTCCTTCGTGCCCGTCGCATCAGCGTTTGCCGCCGCGGTTCGAACCTTCTTAATATGGGTCTTCAGGGCGGTCCTGGTGCCCTGATTGCGCACGCGCTTCTTCGCGATTCTGCGCAGGTCTTTCTTGCTCGATCGAGTATTGGCCATGGGTTTAAATGAGTTTGGAATTATACCGGAGAGTGAAAATGTCGGCTTTGAGCTTCTGGCTCTAGGCTCTAGGCTCTAGGGTCTTCACGATTCCGAGAGCCGAGAGCCAAGAGGCTACTTCTTAATGAACTTCTTCTTTGTCTTGTCGAAGCCGAGATCGACCTTCTTAGGATCGAAATGCCAGACGGGCGAGCCAGATCGCTGATAGAAGCATTGGTAGCTGCTCAGGATCGAGGCCACGAGTCGTCGTGTCGATCGTCGAACAACGTTCACTTCAGCAAGCAACGTGAGATAGTCCGCGCCCTTCGGCCAATGTGCCATCACTTCGATCAGGATTTGAAGCGTCGACTTTGTCTCCGCATCGGCGCCCATCGTTCTCAGCTCTTCCATACGCTGTGTGCTGATATAGATAACGGGGTCTGGCTGATCAAGCCACTCGAAGTCGTAAACATTCGGGCGGTGGGTCTTTGTCAAGGTGAATACAGCGCCGCTTTCGATCGGCTGCTCGTACCACCAGTCAACCAAATCGTAAATAAGTCGAGTGTCCTGATTCAACCAAACCTGCTGCTCGCGACCGGTCGGGTCAACCCAGATCATCTCCTGGATGCGAGGTTCCGCGTCTAGCCAACCGGTATGGATTTGACACATCGGAAACGTGCCCAACTCGCGATGGATCGACTTGATTACCAGTCGCAAAGTCTCCGGCATTGTCTTCGGTGGCGGCAAAACATCCTCGTCCAAAACGTCGGTCGCCAACGGGTGAGCCAAAAGTTTTCGGAGCGTTGAGCTCAGACCATCATCTGTCATCTCGACGTCGACAAGGTCGCCCTCCTCATTCCGGAATTCCGTCCGCACGAAGTGGAATGGCTCTGGAACGGTGTGGATGAACTCTGGCACCGTGCCCGACTTCAGCAATCGATCTCCGCCAACCCATTGAACGCGGTTGTCGGTCTTCAGGGCCGTCATGATGTTCGTCATGTCGTCCGGGAACGTCTTGTTGGACGGTGTGATCTCGTAGAACTCTTCAAGAAGTCGGGTCGTGGTTGTGGCGCCCTTCGCGTCCACGATCCTTGTAACGAGTCTCTGGATGTCGTCCTTCTTAACCTCGATCGGAGCCGCGTCTTCGACGTCGATCGTCGGCGCGATCCTCTCCGCAAGCTTCACAGCGGCCGTAATCCATTTCTTGGCATCAGAGGTCGGGTGAATAACCCGGTCGCCGCCAAGAATGTACTCCTGGCTGTCCAGAATGTGAGCAAGGAATGCACGTGCGTCGTACAGCAGAACGGCTCGAGGGTCCGGCGGGTTCAGAGTGGCCCAGGCAACCGCGCCCAGCACCTTAATCCGAATCGGCGCGGCAAGCTTAAGCGCTTCCTCAATGGCATCTGGCGCGCGCCAGTCGATCTTGGCAAGCTTCTTCTTGGCCGCTTCAAAATCTTCCATCGAGACGTGATTGAGAGCGAGCCCGCGCTCCAACCCCTCGTCCGTGGCATTAAAGCCCCAATCGGTAAGCGCGATCTGATTGCGACCAGTGATGACGAACTGGCGGTCCGTCTCCAACACGCGCCGTATGATCGGCTCTATCTGATCCTGGCTGCTCCGGCGGATTCGCGCGATCTCTTGAATCAATAGGTCAAGTGGGATCGGGCCGTCAAAAGAGCGCAGCAAAACGGCTAGCGTCTCGCTAAATGGTTTGCCCTGCCCCAAAATCCTCGCGGCAGGAACCCAACGGCGTTCGTGGTACGCAAATCGCTCCGGATTGGAGGCAAGTAAGGATCGAACAGTTGCCAACCCGACTCCCTCTTTGGAGAGTCGATCGGCGAGGTCACCAAGCTTTACAGCGGATTCCATTTCTGTCAATTGCTCTAAAATAAGCCTATCGACGTAAGAACGGGCAGTGAGCTCCTCAGGTTTGAAGGTTAAAGTCTGGGCCAAACGGGTTTCCTCTCAGCGCCCAGGGGAGAGTCGCCAACTTGCGTCGGCAAGGCGGGGCGCAACCTCCCATTATAGCCTCCGACCCACGGTCATTTCCACTCTTTGGCACTAGAAGCATGGGCAACACACCCGATTTTACATACCGCCGAAGCAAGGTTTCACTCGAAAGGGTCATTTCTGCCGCCGTTGTTGTCGCGGCTGCCCTCGTCATTTTGTTCCCTCTCTTGGTTCGCGCCAAGTCTTCCTATCAGGACGCGTCTTGCGCTGGCAACTTGGGCCGGATTGGGCACGCGATCTCCCTCTACACTGCCGACCACGACGAACGCTTTCCGGATGCGGTGGACGCTTCCGACAAGTTCCTTCCCGGGCTCTGGAGCGCTCAGCCGGCTCGAAACAGGATGATCCAAAAGATGCCGCTTCTAAGCGTGGCTCTCATGCCCTACGTCCGGAACAAGTTCGTCTTCCGCTGCCCAGTCGACACGGGAGGCCTGGTGATGGAAAATAGCTTCAGCACCAGCCCCACACCATTCCCTTGCTCGCCATCCGTCTTTCAGCAGTTCGGTTCGAGCTACTTCTTCCGAACCGAGATCGTGTTCAAATCGCTCAGCCAGAAGGGCTACTGGCCGCCGGCCGACGTGGCCATCCTGTTCGACGCGTTCGGCCACTGGCATTCAAACAGCGATCCACTTAAAATGGGCATGGTTCCCGTCCGCTCGAACGCGTTGTTACAGACTTTTCGGTACAACGCACTGTTCGGCGACAACCACGTGAAATCGGTTAGCTACGCGGAACTGCAGGAAGACTGGAGTCACCACCTTTGATCCTCCGGCCCTATGGGATCGTCATCGACGGTGTTCTCGAGCTTGGCCTGGAACTCATCATTGAAGATGGCGCGATTCAAGAAATTCGCCCCCACACCGGGCTCCCCGAACTGTTTGTGGTCTCTCCCGCCTTCGTAAACGCTCACTCCCATCTGGAATACCGCGGACTCCAAGGCGTCATCCAAGAACCGGACTACCCCGGCTGGATTCGGGAGATCACTAGGCTTAAGCAGGCTCAAACTGCCGAGCAGGTTCGCGGAGACTGCCATCTCGCCGCCAAGGAGAACAGGGTCACGGGTATCGGCGCCATCTACGAGCACTCAGATCGCCCCTTCGCAGGAGAGGCGATGAATGCGGCAGGATTAGAAGGCTGCATTGCCCAGGAGGTCATTACCTTCTTCGAGCATGAGACGCCGCAGGACAAAATCCGTCTTGTCGAAGCCAATGCAACAAAAAACCGCGAGGGGCTCCGGGGGGGACCCAAGAGTCCGAGCACCCCAGCGCCCGACCACTTGACCACACGAGCTTGCCCAGTCTTCCTTAACCCGCACGCCTACCAAACCGTCGACCGCGACACCTTGCGCTGGCTTGGCAAACTCGGAACACCGCTCAGCATCCACGCTGCTGAGACTCCCTTTGAAAACCAGCTGACGCGTTCCGGCCGGGGTCCCATCGCCGATTTTTACAAAGCCAACAACATCCCTTTGCCAGCGACCGGGAAAAGCGTCATTGTCAGCCTGGACCACCTAGGTTTGGTTCGCAAGGACACTCAGCTGGTCCATTGTTGTTCCCTCGAAGGTGGTGACCTCCAACTTATCAGCCAACGTGGAGCCTCCGTTGCCCATTGCCCTAGGTCCAATTCCCATCTCAAGTGCCCGCCTGCGCGTGTGCGCCGGATGCTAGATGTTGGAATCACAGTCGGCCTCGGTCTAGATTCCGCTGCCAGCAGCGGGCCGATCGACATGTTTGCGGAGATGAGAGCCGCCTTAGATACAAGCGCGTTGATAGGTGAACCATTAACTTCCGAAGAGGTCTGGGGGATGGCAACAGTCTGCGGGGCCGAGACTTTGAATCAAGCCGGAGCAGACCTCGGATCTTGGCGAATCAAGCAAGGTTCGAGTGTGCCCTTGATCAAAATCCGTCTCCAGGCCGCGTTGTCGACCGAAGATCTGATTTTAGAAGGAAGCCCCGACCGAGTGGAATGGCTTTAGGCTCCGCTATTTTGTCATCCGCTCCATCGAGCGGGTAATGCTCGTCGCGCGATTTAGAAAGTGACCCTTTCTTTGTGATCCTGAGCGAGCCCCGGAGTCGAACGACCTGAAAGCAAGCGAAGCTTTGTTTGTATTAGCATTCCGAAACTACAGTCAGGTCCTTCGACTCGGGGACTGCGCTCGGGATGACAAAAAGGGGAAACGATCCCCGATTTTCGATCCAAGATCATAGATCGCCCAGCCGTCGTCATAAGACCGGAGGCCATAACATCATGAGACCGCTCCTCTCGACATTTATTGCCGGCGCCGTACTTACGACCGCTCATTTGGCACCCGCTCAAAAAATTCAAAACTACGGAAGTGGCGGTTTTGGGTTGGCTTCTACATACGCAAAGCTCTACGATCCCACAACGACGGTTAGCTTTGCGGGAAGGATCACCGGAATCACGGTCGCTTCACCGATGAACGGCGCGGGCAACAGCGTGCGCGTGGTCGTCAAGGCGAAGAACGGGGGCTCCTCTCTTGTGGAGCTTGGGCCCGAGTGGTACGTCAACAATCAGCGCGTTAAGCTTCATCTGAAAGACAAGGTGGTCGTCCACGGATCAAAAGTCATGCTGGATGGTAGGGGCTCGATCATGGCGTCGCGGGTATCGAAGGGTAAGCAGAGCCTCGTACTTCGAGACACTAGCGGCAGACCGTTTTGGAATGCAACTGCGTTCGCAGTGAGGCCCCGCTTCCGCAAACGGCTCGTCGCCTACTTTATGGACCGTGAGCAGTGGCGCTCAAACCGCAGCAAGTCCAGCGCTGACTCAATTGGCGGCGCCCACCGCATCGCAGAGGGCGCAACTCATGCCCTACAACTCCAATAGGCTCATCTTCGCCAATCCCGCCCGAATGAACGGCACTATCAACAGCCTCGCCGTGAACAACGGGCAGGTGTTCGCAAATGTCGCAGTTGGCGCAGGGGACACACGGAACGTCTATTTGGGCCCCCTTTGGTATTTGGAACGGCAAGATGTCACGATTAGCCCCGGTGATATTGTCGTCATGGACGTTTTGACGCCGCTTCCCAACCCTAACAAGGTCTTCTATGTGGAGCGCTTAACCGATAACGCCAATACAATCGTGTTGAGGGACGATACTGGGCAGGAAGTGTGGTCGCCGTACGTACCGAGGACCCTGTTTCCTTAACCGGTTGCAACTAGCGCAGGTTCAACCTGCACCACCGCGTAGGCCGGCTCCCTGACCGGAACGCGGGTGGGGACCAAGGTTGACACCCCAGGCTCCTGCATCGTTACGCCAAGCCAGACCGGCGCGGATTCAATGGTTGTCGGGTTGTGAGTGACGACTATGAACTGGGTGGTCTGAGAGAAATCACGCAGGAGTTCTACGAATCGCTCCACGTTGCGGCCATCCAGAGGCGCATCCACTTCGTCCAGGACTACCAGCGGGCTTGGCTTGACCTTCAGGAGAGCGAACAGGAAGGCGCAGGCGCAGAGTGCTCTTTCTCCACCGCTCAAGAGTTCCAATCGTTGTCTCTTCTTCCCTGGGAGGGTCACGTCGATGTCGATTCCGGTTTCGAGGACACTAGCTGGATCGCTAAGACTGAGGCCTCCTTCCCCGCCCGAGAACAGGCGAGAGAAGATTTCCGTAAACGCTTCTTGAACTGCCGCGAACGTGGTGAGGAACCGCTCTCGAGTGAGCTTGTCCATCTCGGCGATGCCCGCTCGGACCTGCTCGATGCCGCCTTCGATATCCGACTTTTGCGCAGTCAACTCATCCCATCTCTCGGTCAACCGGTCAAACGCCTCGATCGATCCGATGTTGACGGTTCCCATCGCTTTCAACTCTCTCCGGAACCGGCCGACCAAGAGAGCCGCGTCCGCAGGCAGTTCGATTTCATTTTCTTGGGCAAGCGCCTCTTCCTCCGCAATGCCGTACTCCTCCAGAAGTCGTTCAAGCGAGGTGGCGCGCTTCGATTCGGCTCGGGCCCTCGCCAACTCGCAACGATGAACCGCGTCCGTCACGGCAACCGCGTTTGCCCTGGCTTGCCTGGACTCCTCGCCGAGGCGGTGAGCTTCCTCCATTAGGCTTTGCTTGTTGCGCTTGAGGCCTTCCAGTCGCTTCTCTGATTCCGCTCTTGAGTCGTGAGCCTTATTGCGGGCGATCTCGAAATTCTGAATATCGGCCCCCAGACGCTCTCTTTCTGGCCCCAGGGCGACCAAGCGCTTTTGCCGATGGTTCTCGGCATCGTGCGCCGCCGACAGGCGACGCTCGCCCCCTTCATGCCGGATCTCCGACTGGCGAAGCCGGTTTTCCGCATCCCGAAGCCGCTGGACTGCGCTCGCGGCATCGCTGCTTTTGGCCGCGAGCGCCCTCAAAATCTCATCACGCCGAGCCTCCAAGGTAGGAAGATCGACATCCAATACGACCTCTTCGGAGGGCGTGCCCAGAGTCTGCATTTCGTGCTCGAGGCGAGCTTTGCTCCTCTCCGTAGCCAGCAACTCTTCCTGGAGTCCCGCATGGAATTCCTTAGCTTCGGCCGCATCGTTCTGAGCCCGCTGAACCTCTTCCTGCGCGCCCTTAATTTGTGACTGCGCCTCTTCTCTCGCCCGGCCTCTGTCTGCAGCTTTTCCTTCGGCCCTCTCAAGCTCCTTGCTGAGCGTTGTATGGGTGCTTTGCAGCTCCGAAAGGTCGGCCCTTCGCTGAACAAGGCCGTAACTGGATTTGGCCGCCCTGCCGCCTGTAACCGCCCCTGCATGGTGGACGACTTCCCCGTCCAAAGTCACCAACCGGCTCCAGCCCTGCGACCGGGCCAGTTTAAGCGCGCTATCGACGTCGCTAACAATAACGACTCGTCCGAGGAGGCTGTCGATAACGGGGCGATGGGCCGGATCGCAGGCGACAAGCTCGCTCGCGCGGCCGAGGACCGCGCTCTCGTTCAAAAGCCGTTTCAAGTCCCCCGTTGGCTCGCTCGGACGCATGAGCGGAATTGGCTGAAAAGTGGCCCGACCCGCGTGGTGCTCTTTAAGCCAGGAAATCGCCGCCTTGGCGTCGGAATCGTGCTTGACAATTAAGTCGTTAACAGACGCGCCTAACGCCGTCTCAATGGCAAGGGCAAGGTGCTTCTCTGTCTCGATCGCCTGTCCCACTGGTATGTAAGTGGCTTGCAACTGCCCCTTCTGAGCTGCGTCCAGAACAGCGCGCGCTCCCTGAGCGAGCCCTTCATGGCTGTCAATCGTCGCCTCAATGCCGCGGATGCGTCCTTCGACAGAAGCCCGCTCGGTCAACAGCTTGCGAATTAAAATCGCCTCTTGGTCGTCCTCTTGTCGAAGCGCTTGCAGCTTGTACTCAAGCGCCTGTGCCGCTTCCCGGACAGCTTTCAGGGCATCGCCTTGCTTAGCCAGTTCCGCTTGGGCTGCTGAAACCGCTTCTTCTAACTCAGGCAAGCCGGCCTCGATCCCGGAAATTTCACGCTTGGCCTGGCGGGCTCGCTCCAGCTTGTGGGCCGCTTCCGCTTCCAATCTTAGCTTCCGCGTGTTGAGCTCTCGTGCACGCGCCAATTCCTTCTCAATCTCGGCCGATTTGACTGAGAGCACCTTCGCCTCTTCACCCGCGCCACCGCACTCGGTCCGAAGCTTTTCAAGATTAATCCGCTCTGCTTCAACTTCCTGCAACAAGGACTGCATCTCGGCGGCCGCGTCTTTAATTCGTTGCTCGATCTGCTCCGCCTCTTGGTCCAGCGCAAGTTCATGGTCAGCTAGGCTTTCTAATCGCTGCCGGGCGAGCTTCAGATCCGTTTCCGCCCGTTCCTGTGCCATAAGTCCGCGCTGCTGGACGGACCAGAGCATCTCAATTTGGCCCTCCAAGTCGGCCGCCTCGTTGCCAATCTGCTTGGCTCGGGCTTCCGCCTTTTCGGCCCGTTTGTTCTCTTCGCTCGAGATCTTTTCCGAGTTGTCAATTTTCGCCGTATTTTCCTGAACGTCTCTTACAGCCTGCGAAAGCTCCTTGACCAACATCCCGACTTCAACCGCGCGAAGGCTTTCCAGAATGGACCGGTATCGCTTCGCGACTTCGGCTTCCTGTCTCAATGGCTCGCGCTGGTTGTCGAGTTCGCGGAGGATGTCGGAGACCCGTTGAAGGTGCTGCTGTGCCGCGGCAAGTCGCTTGAGGGATTCCAGTTTTCGCGCACGGTAGCGCTGAACGCCCGCTGCTTCGTCGACCCACATTCGGCGATCTTCCGGTGAGGCGGCCAGGGCTTGGTCTATTTCCTTCTGACTGACGATCGCGTAGCCAGATCGACCCAACCCGCTGTCTGCCAAGAGTTCAAAAACATCTCGCTGCCTGCAGGACCGCTTGTTAATGCTGTACTCGGAATCTCCCGAACGATTGAGCCGTCTGCTCACCGTCACCTCGGAAGTGTCAATCGGAAGAGCGCCGTCCTCATTGTCGAAAAGGAGGGTGACCTCTGCGAAGCCGACCGGCTTGCGCCGTGAGCTGCCGTTAAAAATGACGTCCTGTCCGCTGTGCGCGCGCAGGTGCTTGGCGCTTCCCTCTCCAAGGCCCCAAAGAATCGCATCTACGAGATTGGATTTTCCGCACCCATTCGGCCCCACGACGGCGACGATGCCGCCGTCGATATCGAACTCGGCACGTTCCGCGAAGGTTTTAAATCCGAATATTCGGACACGTTTTAGGCGCATCTAGTCATCCTTGACAGTCGTAGCTGGGCACGGGCGTACGTCCCGTGTTGCTAGAGACGTTTCATGGTAGTCCATTTGAAGCAGGCAGTTAGAAAATTGGAGCCGGAAGGCGGAGGTCCGTAATAACTGTTTATTGCAGTTGGAACGGCTTGTTCGGCTTTTTTGGGTCAATTTTGTTGTATTAAGTTGGAGGTCTGGCTTAACATCAACTCATAATTCGCCTTGAGAGGGTTGCGATAGGCTGCATGTTGTTAACCTTTGTCTATTTTAGTTCAGACCATGGTAAATATACAGACGTATGTCTGCTATTTCTGAAGCATTTTTCGATAGGTTGGCGAGAGTCATTCTGTTAGAACATGCCTCCACACTCCCTATGGAAGCTTGTTTGAGGTTCTGGGCTGCGTGAGGAGAAAGCGTCGAACGCTACTCCTCTTCCGGAACCGGCGCCCCTGGCCGCTGCAACTCAAAGATCTCCAACCCGGCCGCATCCAGGTACTCGGGCCCACCCATTCGGGATAGAAGACGGACTCGATCCAAATGCAGGCCAGATTGATTCCAGACGGACTCATTGATGTGCATGCGGACAACCTCGCCAATGACGTAATTGGCCGCCCCACTTCCCTCTCCGTGGCGCACGACTTGGAAAAGCTTGCACTCGAGTTGAACGAGGCTCTCCGCCACCCGAGCAGGCCTCACGCTCACGCTAGCTGCCTGTGTGAATCCGGAAGCCTGCCACTCGGAGATCTTGGAGCCAAACCCCGCGCTGGACTTGTTCATCCCGTCCGCCATCGCCCGGTGGACCGTATTGACCACAAACTCGCCCGTATCAATAATGTTCTTCAGACTGTCCTTGGGTCCATATGCCCCATCGGTTGGAGAAAAAGCCAGGCTGAGCGGACTCACGCCGCCGGCCATGAAGAAGCTAAATGGGGCGAGATTCGGCGTGCCATTGGCACTCAAAGTGCTAACCAACGCAATCGGCCGGGGCGAGATGGCGGCGACCAAGACGTTATACGCATCATCTTGAGAAAGCTCTCCGGAGGCGAAGGAGACGAAGTCGGGCACGTCTCAGATTATGAGTGCTGGATCACCTAGGGGTTCAGGCGCGCTAGCTCTTGTGCTCAAGCTGCGATCTGATCTTGGGATAAAGCTCAGGCTTCATCGTTAATTCGATTGGATACATTACGCCTTTTCCGGGGCTGTACAGCCGGTAGGTCGCGCCGGTTGGCTCGTACTTGAAGTTGCCTCCAAGCAGAGGGTCCTCGATGTCGGCGGGGCTATTCAAGTCTTTGAGCGTGCTGGGCAGATGACCATGCGAAATTCGATACTTTTGAATAAGGCCATGCACAATCAGAAGCCTCATAACTATGCGAGACTTTGCTTCGGCTTGAAATTCGTCCGGATTTGGAATAACGTCGCTCGTAAGTTCGCCAATCAAAGGGCTCGGAGGAGGCGCCCCTTTGTTCTCGGGCCAGGGCCACTCTGCTTCAGGCCTAGTTAAGCTCACCTCAGCAGAATTGAAGCGCGCCTGTGCATATCCCACCGCTTCCTTTATCGTTCGCTTTCGATCCTTCTCGCTTAGGCCGTGAAGATCCCTCGCAAGTTGGTCGATGCCCTTCATTTGTTCCGATTCGTCCGCCGACTTAGGCGATGCCTCATCAGCCAGACCCTCCGATTCTGAAATGTACTTAAGATGGCCCGGTGCTTCCAACTCGAGGCCACGCTTGAGGGGCGGCGCACTCTTGAGATCCAATCTCGCAAATGCTGTGAATCGATCCCAATCCTCACCCTTGAAGTCCACCAGGTGATTCTCTATTTCGCGACAGACGATGGCATCCATCGCTATCCCGACCAAATCCGCAAGGATTCCAAGCTCGCGAACCTTGTGGCTAAATCTCAGTTGGTCGATGAGACGTGAAGTCGCATCTTTTGTATCGCCATCTGAGATATGGGCGTCAGCCACGTTGACCGCAAGCTTGGTGATGCTTTTAAAGCCCCCATACATGGGAAATTCCAGCGCGGCGTGCTCGGGACTGGTCATGGTCGGGAGCAGCGGGTCCTCAACGGGCTTCTGGTTGCCCTTTGTAATCAAATCAAGAAGCTTCTCAAATCGCTTCGTCTGCTCATGCCGGAGTTCGGCAGGAGATTTGCCAACGGCCCATTCAGGAACCGGCATCTTGTTAATGCTAGCTGCTCTCTCGTTGTACTGAACATCGCTGATCGCCGTCGTGTACTTGCCCGCATCAGAGGCTCTGACCGCATCCACGCACTTGAGATACTCCTCGAGACCATTCTTGCCCGTCGGTTTCTTGATGATCGCGGTGTAGTAGGACTTTGGAGGCACCATCAAGCTGGCAAGACTCCTGGTCATCCGCTCAGCCTCCTTTTGGTCGCTCGTTTGGGTCGACTGCTGCGCGATCGGCGTCCCCATTTGGCCGGGCATTGGAATAACAATCCGTGGCGAACAGGACGCGGTTGAACCCGCGATCAATAAAACGATCATGGAAGGGATTGACTTCATTTTCGCGACACGCCTAGGCAGACTTCGCTTCTGCTAGGTTCTTACGGAAGAAGGCGAGCGTCCGTTGCCATGCATCTCCAGCAGCCTTTGCGTTGTAAACGGCGGGCCGGTCGTTGTTGAAGAAGGCGTGATCTGTGCCAGGGTAGGTGTGGAACTCGTGTTCCTTGTGCCTCTTGGTGAGCTCTTCGTCGAGCTTGCGAACGGCCTCAGGCGGCGTATTGTGGTCGTTCTCAGCGAAGAATCCCAGGACCGGCGCGCTTAGTTCGTCCAGGTTGGGGTGCACGTTGGGATGAATGCCGTAGAAGTCCACGCACGCGCCGATGTGGTCCGTGAGGCAGGCTGTAAAGAGGCTGAGCTGCCCGCCCATGCAGAAGCCCACCACTCCAATCCGCTCGCTGTCGACATCCTCCCTTTCCACCATGAACTGGACCGCGTGGGCGAGAATCTCAGCCGTGTCGTCGATGTTCAAGGCCATCATCATCGTTCCCGCTTGATCGGGCTCATCCAGCTCGGCCTTCTTACCTTGGTATAGGTCGGGCGCCATGGCGGTGAAACCCTCGGCCGCAAATCGGTCGGTGACGTCCTTGATGTGCCCAACGAGCCCCCACCATTCTTGGAGAACGATAACTCCCGGTCCCTTGCCGTTCTTGGAAGTCGAGAGGTAGCCGTCGTAGCGCTCATCACCCGAGTCGAAATTGATCATTTGGCCCATTTCGTTAGTTTACGTAAATCGTAAATCGTAAATCGCCGGAGCGCTGATTACCGGATTTCACGCGGAGGACGCGAAGGTTGGCGGAGGATCGCGGAGGGGGCGGGCCCATGATCATAATTTATTGATGGACGGAGATAGCGAGGTATTGACGCCGCCTGTTCCAAAGCAGGTGGTCGCCCGCGCGGTCGCACTATACATAATCACCTGTCGTTGTCAGCTTGAAATAGACCTTGCGCGGGAAGCTGAACCTAAATCTGAGTTGCAGGCCGAGTTGGACGACATGCGGCAGTTCGTAGCAGAAACAGCCGATCTAGTTCTGTCCAATCAGGAACGACGGCTTTTCGATTCGCCGCTTGGAGGTTGGAAGCACTCGGACATAGTCGATCAAAGTTGGAGACGGGAGTCTCTTGTCGTCTTCTTGTGGGCGCTCACCCAGGTCGGGGAGTTGCCGCGATACGACACGCAAGCAAGGTCGCCTGAAGGGTTCAAAGGCGATGACCTCATCGATCTATTTCTGACGGGAGTTCCTCGGCTGCGACCCGAAGCGGAAATCGAAGCGGCACGCGACGCGGCCGAACTCTGGCATTGGCGCTCTCGGAAGCGCCAAGTCGAAGGGAGCACGGGACCTTACACGCCTGACGGCAAGAGCCTCGAAGATGTAGTCGCAGGCGCCGCCCAAACATCCTTTCGGAACGGCTGGTCCGACGCTCCGATCGACGGCGACTTTCCCGCCCTCGGAAAAGCCTACCGCGACCTTGACGAGCAGGAATTTCAATCCGTTACTTCAATCGCCATGGAGAGACATCGGGCACTGAACTGGCTATGCGGGTTCTCGCAAGATTGGGATCAAGTTCCAACCGACACTTGATTGCTTAGGAGACCGCATGGGCTCGTCGCTTCACTCCACCACTCGCTTCAATAGCGGCGAGACGCGAGTCACCACTTCATAATTGATCGTTCCGATTCTCCGTCCAATCTCCTCGGCCGTAATCCGCTGCTCTCCTTGCGCTCCAAGGAGAACGACTTCGTCCTCGGGCATGGCGTCAGGAACGGCGTTTAGGTCGATCGCAAACATGTTCATCGCGATACGGCCGATGGCGGGGCAGCGGTGGCCTCGGACGAGGACGTCGGCCACGTTGGACAGGCCACGATCGAAGCCATCGCTGTAGCCTTGAGGGACGATTCCGATTCTGGTCTCGCGTGAGGTGAAGTAGGTGAGGCCGTATCCGACGGGGTGGCCAACCGGAAGTGTTTTCACTTGGGCCAGGCGCGTGGTCCAGCGCATGACGGGGCGGAGGTCCAGGTCTTGGAACGAACGGGCCAGGGCCTCGGAAGGGTACAGACCATAGATCCCGACGCCTAGGCGCACAATGTCGTTCTTCTTGGCCTGCCGCTCGTAGACCATCATCCCGCTGGTGCTGGACATGTGGCGAGAAAGGTTTTTGTAGCCGGCGTCGCAGAGCACCTGAATGCACGACTCAAACATCTCAACTTGAGCTTGTGCATGACTCAGATCGGTTGTATCCTCGATGTTGCCGAAGTGCGCATAAACGCCCTCTAACCGGACTCCGGGGTGCTGTTTCAGGGCCTCGATAACAGCCGGCAGATCACGCGGAACAACCCCCTGCCGCCCAAGCATCGCGTCTATTTTCAAATGGATCCGAGCAGGCTTGCCCAACTCATTGCCAGCAAACTGCATCGCCGGCAGGCGAGCCGGGTCATAAAATGCCATAACCGCATCCAGTTCGACCGCCTCCCGCACGTCCTCGCCCGGCACGTACCCAAGAAGCATCGCCTCCTTCTGGCTCGTTTGCCGAAGAATCCGGAGCTCGTCCAGGTCGTCAAGAAAGAACAGATCAACCTCGTCTTCGAGAAGCCCACTGACTTCCCTCTGGCCATGCCCATACGCATTCCCCTTAATCACCGCGCCAACCTTGACGCTCGGCTGAAGCGCCCGAAGCTGGCGGACGTTGTGAAGAAGGTTCTCCCTGCTGATCTCGATCTCGGCAATGGGCATCGCTTTAGAGATTGCTCGATTTTTGATTGCCGATTGCTCGATTTCCTGATGTTGGGCGTCTGCCTGCCTGAGGCTTTGCTGTAACGAATCGCATAATTGGAATCTCGAGAATCCAGCAATCGGCATTCTTCAGGAAAGGGACGTCAATTGTAAATCAACATCCTTCCCAGCCAGCCGACGCGCCAGAGCATAGTAGCTCTCGGTAAGGTCCGTGACTTCATAGGTGCGGCTTGCCTTCTTTGACAGCTTGGACTCGATTTCTGGATGCCTTTCCAAGTAGTCGGCAAGCTTCTCCGGAACCACCTCATCGGGGGAGATAACAGGAACGCTAATCTGCTCCCGAATCTGGTCTTTCAAAGCCGCATAGTGCGTGCAGCCAAGGATCAAGCTGTCAATTTGTCTTTCCCGAAGGGGCGCAAGGTAGTCGTCCAAAACCGGCCCAACATACTTGAACCCATCGTTCTCGACCAAAGGAACCAAAAGCGGAGCCGGGTTCTGAACAACGACGATGCCTGGCCGAACCCGATTCAACTCCCGAGCATAAGCCCCCGACTCAACCGTGCTCGCCGTAGCCAAAACACCCACCCTTGTAGCAGAAATATCCGCAGAAAGACTTCCCACCGGACCCGCCGAGCGAGTCCCTGCGCCTGCCATTTCCTTTCCCGCACTAAGCGCCTCTACCGCCGCCTCCGCCATTGGAATCACAACCCCAAGAACGCGCCGGTCAGGGTAGTTGCGAGGCAAATACTCCTGTTGGCTTTTTCTTAGAGCCTCGGCAGAGGCGGTGTTGCAGGCGAGGATGATAAGTTCGCAATCGCTCTTGAAGAGGTAGTCCAGGGCTTGGCTAATAAACTCGTGAATTGTCTTCTGCGACCGGTTGCCATAGGGGACGCGTTTTGTGTCGCCTAGATAGAGGTAGTCGTACTGCGGAAGGCGCTTGATGATCGACTGAGCGATGAGGAGTCCGCCGAGTCCCGAGTCAAAAACGCCAATGCGCATGCTCGGGAGTCTACCGAGGAGGAAGGATGAAGGCGGAAGGAGGGCGGAATCGCGGGATCCGCTTTCAACAAGTCGATGGAGTAATGCGAATCCCGGAACCGGCACAAGGAAAACTACGGTGTCAGTCCTGACAGTCGTCCACGCCGCACACTCCCTGTGAAACTTTGTGGATCTCCAGGTCTTTGTGGCTGCCTTCAAAGAAAATCGGCAATTAGTCCAACCCCAAACCAATCCACGGCCCAGCCACGACTGGCTCGCCCACCAATTCCCGCCCCGCAAAGTCCTCCGGCGGAGCCGAGTACACGGAGATTCGTTCCCCGCTCACGGGGTGATCAAAAGAGATAAATGCCGCATGAAGCTGCAGCGGCAATTCCGTCCGATGCGAGTTGTAAACCGCATCCCCCACAACCGGATGCCCGATCGCTTTCAAATGCACCCGGATCTGGTGCGTCCGCCCCGTCTCCAACTGAACCATCACCACCGTCCCCAACTCCACTTCTCCTAACTTCCGCAGGTGGGTCACGGCAGGCTTGCCCAGTGGATCAACGGCCATCCGCAAGCGATTCTTTCGGTCGCGTCCAATCGGAGCGTCGACCCGGAACGGCTCGTCCCCGATTTTTCCTTCGATCAAGGCCACGTACCGCCGCTCCGCACTTTTTGCGGCAATTTGGCGGGCGAGCTTCCAATGCGCGGAATCGGTCTTAGCTACGACTAGCAAACCGGTCGTTTCTCTGTCCAGCCGATGGACAATCCCTGGCCGGTACGGCTCCGATCCCGCGCTTAGCGCGCCCCTTCCCAACAATGCGTTCACCAGAGAGGGCGCTTTTAGAGACGCGGCCGGGTGGGTGGCGAGCCCACGAGGTTTGTTGACAACCAAAAGCTGGTCGTCCTCGTACAAGATTTCTAGTGGGATGTCGGCCGGAGTGAGGTCATGCGCGACGGATTCCCTAATCGGGCTGGTAACTTCTATCATGTCGCCCGGCGTCAGAAGAAAAGAAGGCTTTTGAGCCTTGCTGTTCACGGAGACGCCACGCTCATCAACAAGCTTCGCAAGCTTTGTCCGGCTATGATCTGGCAGCATGCGGGCTAAGAACTTGTCTAGTCGCTCGAATTGATCCGCTTTGAACGTCACGTCCCATTGTGCCCGTCAAATCGATTAACCGAATCGTGAACATGGATCGTCTATCTAAGCATAGTTGCGATATGAAACGAACCGTCATGGTCTTAGGAGCCTTGGGCGCGCTGCTGCTCTTGGCCGGTTGCCATCGGAAATCTTCGGATTCTGCTGATTTTCATCCGAAGTTCACATCCACCTTGGCCGCAGGGTCCACGGGCGACGTGATGAACAAGAGCGCCCAGCAGTACGGCGTGCCGATTTACCCGGGCGCTATGCCTGACACCACGAAGTACACGGCTGCCAACACTACCGGTCGGACCTTTCTTACTTACACAACGCCGGACTCCATGGACAGGGTCACCCAGTTTTATGCCTCGTCCTTGAACGTACAACCGGTCACGTCGTCCAACGTAACCGCAATTCAGGGCACAACGAGCGCTGGGGCTATGGTGACCGTTAGTGTGGGACGCAACTTACAGAGCGGGAAAACCATCTTCACCGTGCTCGCTGTGATGAGATCGACTCCGGTTCAGACGATGCAAGCCCCAACGGCCGTTGCCACAACAGGGCCCGCAACGACGCGAATCCCGGTGGCCACCCCGCCAGCGAAGAACGCGCCCGACACGAGTTCGCCCAGTTGGACGGGCGGTGGCGCAGGCCAGACATCAGGCGACAACTCAGATAACTCACAGAATACGATTCCCTACGGGCAACCCAATAACGCGGGCGGCAACAATAACGACCCCCAAGGTCAAGGGCAAGCGCAGACGGGTGGAGACAATGGAAACGGCAACGACCAACCCTCGCAAGACAGCGGCCCTCCCGGGGGCGCTGGCTAACTCCTATGCGCAGCCGGCTCGGGTGTCTTGTCCTTCTTGCCATGATCGGCTGCTCGTCCGCGCCAAAGGAAACCCAAGTCTCGACTCCCCCGTCAACTGCCGTGGCAACTACCACAACTCCAGCCGCGAGCAAGTCACTGCTCGTCCAAACGGGAGTCCCCGAGTATCCCGGCGCCACCCAGTCCGGCTCCGCCGTTAGCCCAGAATCTGGAGGTCTTACCCATTTCTATGCAATCTTCAGCACTCCGGATTCGGCGGACAAAGTGGTCGCGTTCTACAAAGATCAACTGAAGTTTCCGAGCTCATCAAGAGGAGGCGTCACTCAACTTGTAGGCCGGACCAAAGAGGGAGCCGATGCCCAACTATTCGTCACACCGCAGCAAGGCGAAACGCAAATCTCAATAAAAGCGATTATTTATTCCAAGAAGAGCTAACGCCTTTTTGCTGTGGGCTGTGGGCTGTGGGCTGTGGGCTGTGGGATTCAGGATTCAGGATTCAGGATTCAGGATTCAACTCTGACGAAGCGTGGCGTAGCCTTAATTACGCCCCTTCAATTACATATCCCGATCTCGCATCTCGCATCTCGTACCTCTCTGAATCACAGCTCACAGCCCCGAGGCCTCCCCGTTCATCCTTCCGCCTTCCGCCTTCCGCCTTCCGCCTTCATCCTTCATCCTTCATCCTTACGCCTTCCGCCTTCCGCCCCCCAGCACTAACACGAAAGCAGAAGCTAAACTCTTAGCCCATGGCGGATAGGTACGAGCCCTCGACTTTTGAGGCTCAATGGCAGCAGCGTTGGAAGGAAGCGGACCTCTTTCAGACAAGAGAGGACAGGGACCGGCCCAAGTTTTACGGGCTGGATTTCTTTCCATATCCCAGCGGGGCAGGCCTTAGCGTGGGCCACTGCCGCAACTACGTGCCCACAGATGTGATTTGCCGCATGAAGTACATGCAGGGCTACAACGTGCTCCATCCGATGGGATTTGATGCGTTCGGCCTGCCTGCCGAGAATGAGGCGATCAAGCGTAAGAGGAACCCGGCAGAGATGATTGCCGAGTACACCGCAACCTACCGGCGTCAGATGGAGTTGATCGGGATCACCTACGATTGGTCGCGATCCTTCGCCTCCTGCGATCCCGACTTCATGCGTTGGACCCAGTCCATTTTCGAGCTGCTCTACAAGCGCGGCCTCGCCTACCGACGCCTGGCCAGCGTGAACTGGGACCC
This sequence comes from Armatimonadota bacterium, assembly GCA_025363835.1. GTDB lineage: Bacteria > Armatimonadota > Fimbriimonadia > Fimbriimonadales > Fimbriimonadaceae > JANYLD01. The sequence continues at coordinate 1,681 of JANYLD010000216.1, read as the reverse complement.
GGTCGACAAAACGGTGTTGGCGGACGAGGAGATTATCGGAGGCAGGGCTGAGCGTTCTGGAGCCCTGGTCGAGAAGAAATTCATACCGCAGTGGTTTTTCCGAATCACCGAGTACAGCCAACGGTTGATCGACGACCTGGACACGATCGACTGGCCTGAAGGGATCAAGCTTCAGCAGCGCAACTGGATTGGCCGAAGTGAGGGCGTCCAGTTCACGATGAAAGCCGTTGTCGTGCCCGAGGCCATGGTTCGAGACCTTCGCGCTAAGCGCTCGGCAACGTTCGTCGCCGCACCGCAGCCGCCTGCCCCGCTGACCGAGTATGAGAAGCTCATGCAAGAGGTCCAAGCTTCGCACGTCGTCGCGGAGGTGCCAAGCCAGATTTCGGAGAAAATAGCCAAGCTCGAGGGCAATCTGTCCCGCGCGGCTGATTCCGTGCAAGCCGAAGTACGTAGCGCGCGAGCCTTTGAAAGCGCGCGGGCCAAGATCCAAGCCGCCGGCGGATCCCTGCCCCCTGAGGATCAAATGCCTCACTTCGAGGTGTTCACAACTCGAGTAGACACGGTCTTCGGGATGACCTTCTGCGTCCTCGCCCCCGAGCATCCCCTAATTGAGACCCTGATACCCACGCTGCCTGAAGAGCGGAAAGCCGCCATACGCACTTATCAAGAGCAGGCAAAGGGCTTATCTTCAGCCGACCGCATGACCGCTACCCGCGAGAAAACCGGAGTCTTCACAGGCGCCTTCGCAATCAATCCCGTCAACGAAGAGTTCGTTCCGATCTGGCTGGCCGACTACGTCCTGATGGACTACGGAACCGGCGCGATCATGGCGGTCCCCGGCCACGACCAGCGCGACTTTGAGTTCGCGGTCAAATTTGGATTGGACGTCCTCCCCGTCATCAAGCCAACCGACGAGTATTTGCGCAGCTTCTGGAAGTCCGCCGAGCCGTTCTCCTTTGACCAAGCCCTAGCGGACTACGTGGCCAATCCGAAATCGTATCAGCCGGTGTTTCTCTCCAAGGATTCAGTCTGCTTCAACTCCGGTTGGATCGACGGCCTGACCTTTCCCGAGGCGACAAAGAAAGCGGGCGAATGGATGGAGGGCCTGGGCATAGGCACCCGAAAAATCCAGTTCAGATTGCGCGACTGGCTGATCTCCCGCCAGCGCTATTGGGGCTGCCCGATTCCCGTCATCCACACCTCCGACGGCGCCATGGAGTTGGTCCCCGAAGCCCAGTTGCCCGTATTGCTCCCTGTCGTAGATAACTACGAGCCGGGCGAAGACGGCCAAAGCCCGCTTGCCCGAATCAACGCCTTTGTAAACACCAAAGACGCCGCCGGCCGCCCCGCCAAACGAGAGACAGACACCATGGGCGGCTTTGCCGACTCATCTTGGTACTTCCTCCGCTTCTGTGACCCGCACAACCAGCAGGCCGGCTGGGACCCCAAAAAGGCTGCCTATTGGATGCCCGTCGACTGCTACGTCGGCGGCGCCGAACACGCCGTCATGCACCTCCTCTACGCCCGCTTCTGGACCAAGGTGCTTTTCGACGCTGGACTCACCACCGTAAAAGAGCCCTTCCAACGCCTGGAAAACCAAGGGCAAGTCCTCGCCAACACGCCCTACCGCAAGCCCCGCGCGGACGAAACCTTGGACATCGGTGAAGACGGCATGGCCAAA
>JANYLD010000214.1 GCA_025363835.1 Armatimonadota bacterium | reverse complement strand
CCGCACGAAAGCAAATTCGCGTCGCTTTCCACATGTACAAGACCAAGCAGCGCTTCGATGGAGAAAAATTTACATGGACGCTTGACAACAAGACTTAGGATCTGGGCTATAACATGTCGCCCCTTTGGGGCTTGCGTTGTGGCGAGGCTTACGTAAGATCAAATAGCCTCAAAGGGGCGAAATGTTATAGCCCAGGTGCGTAGCCCTGGGACTGAGGCGCCAAATTTTATAGCGCCCTGAAGGGGTGCGATTCCTGCCGGCCATCCCTGGAACGCCCGCGATCCCTGGCGATACAATGGGGTGTGTTGGTTCATGTCCTCGATCATCCTCTTGCGGGTCATCTTCTGACCATCCTGCGTGGTGAGAAGACAAAGCCGGAGCAGTTTCGATCGGCGACGAGGACGCTGTCTATGTTGCTTGTGCTCGAAGCGACCAGGGACCTTAAATCAAACCGGGTGGAAGTCAAAACTCCGGTTGGCATGGCGAGAGGTTCGGAATTGGCGGACGCGCTTGCGGTCATTCCCGTCCTCAGAGCGGGGCTGGGAATGCTTGACCCGATATTGGAGTTATTTCCGCAAGTGGACGTTGGCTACATCGGTCTCGAGCGGAGCGATGCAACCGCGACCGCCCACAGCTATTACTGCAAGCTCCCGCCTCTCGACGACAAAGTTGCGATCTGCCTTGATCCCATGCTCGCCACCGGCGGCTCGGCCAGCCAAGCCATCGCTCTCATCAAAGGGCGGGATCCAAGAAGGGTCCTCATGGTCACCATCGTTTCAGCCCCAGAGGGCATTCAAAGGCTGAAAGACGACCACCCAGACGTCTCCATTTTCACAGCTTCGATCGACGAGGGGCTTAACGATCTGCGTTACATCGTGCCGGGGGTGGGGGATTTTGGAGATCGCCTCTTTGGAACTTAGGGAGGGCCTTGAGCCTTGAGCCTCGAGGCGATGGCATCGAGAACGGACCAACAGTGCCAGTTCCGGTCTCAAGGCTCAAGGCTCAAGGCTTAACGCTTAACGCTTAACGCTTCCCCTTCCCACATCTCCCGGGTCATGTACAGCAGGACCTCGTCGACTAGCCGGCCGCGCTTCCAGATGCGCTTTGGGTAGCGGCCGCACTCCACATACCCGGCCTTTTTGAGCATCCCGAGCGAGCGCTCGTTGCCCTCAAGGACGGCGGACATCAGGTAGCGAAGGCCAAGGACGTCAAAGCAGTAGCGGGTTCGGACACTGGCAGCGTCGGTTCCGTTCCCCTTGCCCCAGTGGTCTTGCACGCCGATGACCGTGCCGGTAAGGGCACTGCGGTCTCGCCAGTTGATCTGGTGGATGCCGGAAAAGCCGATGTGTTCCCCGTTCAGAAGTTCGATGGCGAAGGAGATGTTGTCGTCCGTCATCTTGCTGTTCCGGTCGAACCATTCGGCTTCATACAGCCGTGTAATTGGCAAGTCGCCAATCAGCAAGTTCCCCGTGATGTCCGGATCATTCATCCAACGCGTCGCGTTGTCCAGGTGCTTCTCTTTATCGAGCGGCACCAACCGCACCAGTTCCCCTTCCCAGCCGTATCCCATTGGGAGATTTTGAACACTTCCAAGCGTGTGGTCAGGTCCAAAGGCTGCTCTACAGGCGGTAAATCGTAAATCGTAAATCGTAAATCGTCGGACTGCAGGCACCAATTGGTCCAATAAGTCCAATTCCCCTCCGGGGATTTACGATTTACCATTTACCATTTACGCACAAAAATGGGCCCCCGCCAGAGTGGAACGGGGACCCGGTTTGCCCGAAGAGAGGAGCGGTCCTTAATTCTTGATCGCGTTGACTCTGGGGGTGGCGGGAGCGACTTCGATGTATGCGTGGCCGGGGGCGACCAGGTAGATGTGCTCGCCTACCTCTTCCCAGGTGCCTTCTTGGGAAAAGTTCACGCCGCACATGAAGTCCACGATCTTCTGTCGAAGAGTCGCATCGGTCGACGCAAGGTTGAGAATCTGCTGCTCACCGCGCTTGAGCCCGACGGCCGCGGCCATGGCGTCATCAAATGACGTGACTTGACGGCGAATGGTCACCGTATAGCGGTGACTCGGACGAGTCATAACGGTGGGCTTTCCGTTCTGCATTTGGATTACGGGATCTTCTTCATCTTCTTCGTCATTGGAACGAACGAAAATGTTGCCGATCTTAGAGAACAGGCCAGGTTTGTCCTGGAGGACGATTTCTTCTTCCATGATTGCATTCCTCTCTCTGCCAGGAGCGCTTCCCGAATCCGGGCGCTTCCGACCTTAGGTGGGTTTGGATCCTTCCTGGAGATTCCCACTAAAGTCCCCGTTGATCTCAAACGCCAAACAACATCTGCCGACCTGCTCGCCTGACTTGCCGAATCTCCCTCGAGAAAACTCCGTAGTCTCAGAATCGTGTAGGTCCGGGCCGACGCTTTTCAGCCTTCGGATCGAACGTGAAGGCATTGTATGACGATATTCGTACCAACGTCAAGTGATTCCGTAGAAATGCCTGTTTTTTGCGCGTCATTCGCAAGAAGTGATGGAGGACTCGCGGCTTTCGGGCCTGGGCTTTGGGCTTGGGGCTCTAGGCTTTGGGCTCTCGGCTTTGGGATTCAGGATTCAGGATTCAGGATTCAGGATTCAGGATTCAGGATTCAGGATTCAGGATTCAACTCTGACGAAGCGTAGCGCATCTCGCATCCTGCATCCCGCATCTCGCACATCGCATCCCGCATCACGCATCCGCATCCCGCATCTCGCATCCCGCATCCCAAATCCCGCATCCCGCATCCCGCATCCTGCATCCTGCATCCTGCATCCTGAATCTCCGCGACGAAGAAATCGAGCAATCTAGAGCATCTCAAACCTCAAGGCCCAGATACTGGAAGAGCTTTGGTCCGTGGTCGCCTCGATTCCCTACGGGAAGGTGGCTTCCTACGGCGAGGTTGGCCGCGCGCTGAGCACTCCGTCGAGCGGCTACATGGTCGGGCGCTGGATGGCACAATCGCCGAGTGGGCTTCCATGGTGGAGGGTTGTTGGCAAGAGCGGCGAATTGCGCACTGCTCAGCGCGATCCGCAACTGGCGGAGATTCAGCGCCATCATTTGAGCGCCGAAGGCGTTTGTCTCATGGATGGCCGAGTCGACATGTCGTCACACGCCCACCTTTGGTGATAAGGGCTCCTGGCATTTATGCCGGAGATGAAAAATTTGACGGAATTTCGCCCGGAGGTCAGCAGTGGGCCGATAAATCCCAAAAAGGGTCGCCAACACCGCGTTTCGGGTTCATTTGTTGCTACTTCACCCGCAATCTTAACAGGTTTAGCTCCCGCTTAAATTTTGTAAAGAAACAATTTTATCGAGATATGCCAGGTTGCATGGAACTTAATCTCCTGCTAGAATTCCAAATAACAAAGCCATCCCTGTGAAAAGCGATTGTGGCTCGCTGGTGGTTTTGCCTCGTCGTTGAGACCTGAGTGACTTGTGTGCAAGCACAAATCACGCAGGAAACATGGAGAGGAGACTGCGGCTGCACTTATCGTGCGATCGGAGTGTAATTAAGTCAAGTCTAAAGGAGCGGAATCAAATACAATGCGAACGTTTACCCGTTTGTCTCTAGTAGCAGGCATTGCCATCTTTGCCCAGATGGCCTCGGCCTCTCTTTCATACAACGTGCTCAACGCCAGCGTCGTGTTCAACACCGGTGAGACCTCAAACCTCACGGTCAACACGAGCGGCAACACGATCGACTTCACGGCCGGGTCCATCCCGATGTTCGTGGGCGACGGAGCATTTACGGCCAATGGTCGGAACCAGGCGACCGTGACGATTATCTACACCGTCACGTCCACCAAGCCGATCACCGGTCTCGACCTTATCTTCAGCGGCCAGGCTTTCGGCCAGGCAGCTGTCGGTTATTCTGAGCTCGTTGAGAAGTGGAGCGCCGGTGGCGGCGCTGGCAGCATCATCGCTTCGACGTCCGGTAGCTATACCGGCGCCGGCCTTGGTGGCAGCAACAGCCCCTTCGTTAACGAAACCCCTCTGAGCTTCAGCGGTGGTGGACAGTTCTCTTACAAGGTTAAGAAGACTTTCACCCTTGCGAACCTGGACAGCAATCCTGCCAGCTCCTTCGCATCGCTTCAGCTCGTCGAGCAGAACGCTGTTCCTGAGCCCGCAAGCATGGGCGTCCTAGCAATGGGCGCGCTCGGCCTGCTCGCTCGCCGACGCCGAAAGTAAGATTTAGTGCGAAGCGGGTGCGCACGACCCGCTAAAAAGAACGCCCTACACCGTGACGTGGGCGAACGGACGCACTGACTCAATCGGCTGAAAAGCGTAAGGCCCTGCGGCAAGACATTTGTCGCAGGGCTTTTTTCTAACCGCGCTGGATCGCCAGCATATTTAGTGGGGTTCGACCACCCCTTCTTTAATGTGAGAGGAGTCAGAAATGAGTGTTCTTAAAAGAGGATCCTATATCCTCCTCGTGCTCGCGCCGGCCGTGGCGGCCCACGCGAATCTCACCTTTTCCAACGTTAACGCCACCATAACCTTTAACGACAGTTCGACCTCCAACCTGGACGTGCTTCAAAACAATCACGGGTTGGATATCCTTGCCGGAAACATGCCGATGTACGTTGACAGCGTCAACTCGGCTCACACCTCCGCGACCATAAATGTCAGCTACGACGCGACCTCAACCACCGCGGTCAACATGCTGAACCTTATGTTCACGGGCATGACCATGGGCATCGGCTCGGTCGGTTACAGCGAGAAAGTGTTCGACATGAGCAACAATTTGCTCTCGAGCACGAGTGGAACGATTTCGGGGCAGAACGCCTTCATCGAGAACGATCCGCTTAAATTCGGCAGCGTGAACGCCTTCCATGTTGAGAAGACATTTACGCTCAACCTGACGTCACAAGCGCCAGGAATTCCGAAGGCGTCTTTGGCGTCCATCGGTGAAATCCAGCAGAACGCAGTTCCTGAGCCGGCATCGATGGGTGCTCTGGCGATGGGCGCGCTCGGCCTGCTTGCCCGCCGCCGGCGCACGTAAGTTCGAAAGGATGAAGGCGGAAGGATGAAGTATGAAGGTTTGTCCTTCGGCCCTCCGCCTTCCGCCTTCGGCCTTCCATCCTTCATCCTTCATCCCTCATCCCTCATCCTTCATCCTTCATCCTTCATCCTTCATCCTTCATCCTTCATCCTTCATCCTTCCGCTTTCCTTCCCGAGAAAACTGCCAGCTTTAATCTCCAAATACAGGTTTTGGGCCATTTCTTGCTACTCATCCTCCACATTCCCTGATAAAGTGGAATGTGCGGCAGCAGATGTCGCTTTGCTTGATTTAGGAGATTTGCTTATGAACATCATTTCAAAAGGAGTGGTCGGCCTCACATTGCTATCGGCCGCAGCGATCAGTAGCGCAAACCTGAGCTACAACAACATCGTCGCGACGATTACATTCGACGGCACCCACACATTCAATTTAAACGTCAACCACTACGGTAGCACGATCGACTTTACGGCGGGAAGCATCCCTATGTACGTCGATAGCGTCCACTCGACCTACAAGAGCGCCGTGATCAACATCTCTTACGATGTCGCTTCCCAGAAGGCGATCAATGGCCTGGGCTTGGTCTTCACTGGCTTCACCCTTGGATCGGGCGCAGTCGGCTACAGCGAAACCGTCAAGGACCCAGCCAACACCGTGCTGGCCTCAGTTTCTGGCACGAAGAGCGGTAACTCGCCATTCGTCGAGTCGGACTTCTTGAGCTTTGGCAGCGGACACACGGACTACAGCGTGACCAAGCAGTTCACACTGAACACTCTGACGGCCGCGCAGTTCCCGGGCCTTCAGGGTCCCAACGCCTCTCTCGCCTCAGTCGGTCTTATCGAGCAGAACGCGGTTCCGGAGCCGGCCACGCTTGGAGCGGTTGGCGTTGGCTTCCTTGGCCTCCTGTCGCGCCGACGCCGCAAATAAATCCTGACTAGCGGCATCGTCTGCATCCCAACCCGCGTCTACGGCTAGGCGCGGGTTTTCTTTTGGTTTGGGATCTCGGATCTGGGATCGTAAATGGTAAATCGTAAATCGTAAATCGTCCGGAGATTCTGACTTCAAAGCGCTGGATCGAGATAGGATTTCACGCAGAGGCGCAGAGGACTCTGGAATCCGGGTGACTTACGATTTATCGAGCGCCAGTGAGACTCCGAATAAACGCGGGAGTGCAATCTCCGGACGATTTACGATTTACGATTTACGATTTACGGCTTCCGCCCTCGCCCTTCCACAGAAACTCCGAGCGCGACATCTTTGTACCTAGCTCAACGTTCTCGTAAGCGAGAAATGAGCTCTTCCCTTTCGATGAGAACTCACAGCCGATGGGTAGGAGCGATTTTTGGTCGATGTAGAGGTTCACGGCGCCGCCCATCTTCGCGTGGTCGTCGGAGATCGGGATGATGTAGGCGGCCGCTCCTCTGAACAGGCCGGCTTTGAGCGTTCCTGCTTTAATATAGGAAGGCTGCTCATCGCTCGTCATCGGCTCAAAGCCGCAGATATCCGGCGCTCCCGCTGTTTGGTGGAATTGCATGGCGTCTTTTCTGCCCTTGGTGTGGACGTAAAGATTCTTTCCGTCACCTCGAACGTCGAAGTCTTCGCTGTCCATTGAGAACAGGTTTGGCCGCATAATCTTGAACTCTGTGCGATGCGGATGCGAGTCCAAGCTGCTCTTAATCACGCCCTTCGCCGTTGGCGCATCGTGCATGAGCTCGTAAAAAGTGCTGAGGATCGCCTTAGCATCCACCGGCCTACCATCCTTCTCCGGCGTCTGCCAGTGACTCCCGACGGCAAGCAACACAATGGCGCAAAGCATAGGGTTACGACGCCTCTAAGCAGCAGGTGGTTACGGTTGGCGCGGCAGCGCGTAAATCGTAAATCGTAAATCGTAAATCGACCGGAAGGGAATAGGACAAATAGGACCTTTAGGACATATAGGACTCGGAGTCCGGCGATTTACGATTTACGATTTACGATTTACCGAGCGTAAAGCCCGCTTTCTTCAAAGCCGCCCGCAGAGCGTCCTCGTCGAAGCCGACGATTGTGGTGATGATCTTTCCGTTTGCATCGAGGATGTAGTTCGTTGGGAATGCGTCCACTCCGTAGAGGTCCAGGAGGTTCATCTTGGCTTTACCGTTCATCGCCAAAAGATACGTTGACGAGACCTCTTTCGCGTCCTTCAGGATCGTCTTGGCATCGTCCCCGTCGTCGACTGAGATGAGTTCGAGGCCTTGGGACTTAAGCTGTTTGTACAGCTTCACAAAGAGAGGCATTTCGGCGTGGCACGGGCCGCAGAAGTCGGCCCAGAAGTTGACGATCGTCGCGCGTTTGCCCAGACTCTTGGAGAGCGTGAGCGTTCCGCCGGTTGGTGTCTTCAGAGTGAAATCCGGGGCCGCGCTTCCGTCTTTGAGCAAATGAGAAGTCGGATCGGGAGCGGCGGCTACGGTGGGGGCTGGCTTGTTGCCAGGGGCTTGGCCAGGCTGGGCGGCTTGTGCGGCAACTTGTGCGGCTAGAGCTTCCTTCATCATCTGATCCTGCGACTTGGCGTCCGCGGGTGGGGTCCAGGCAAACTCTTCGGCCTTCATGGGCGCGCCGAGGACCACGTTTTTATAGACACCGGCCGTCTTCCCGTCCGGACCTCCGAAAGCGATCGGTTGCAAAGTGGTGGCATCGAAGTACATCAAGCCTGGCTGTCCGCCTTGGTCCTTGCTGTCGACCGATATAGCGATGGCCTTGGCGCCTCGGAAGAAGGTTGGCTTGGTCTTGCCTGAAACGGTGAAAGGGGGATCAACTCCCATCACGGGTTCGAACCCGACGAGCACGCTGAGCATGTGCCCCTCTTCGGTAGCGGGAACGCTCATGTACATCTTCGCCGACGCCGCGTACATAACAAGCCCCTTCCCTGCTCCGTGCAGTTCAAACTCTGGCATCACGAGGCTGATTAAGTTCGGCCGCATCGCTTTGAACTTGATTTCTTGAACCTTCTTCCCCGCCGTCACTTCGAGCGTCCCGCTCACGGTGGTGCTTGTTCCGAGCTTCTCCTTCACGCGCTGCATGAAAGCGGAAGCATCCTCGAGCGGGGCAACCGCCGGCTTAGCCGGAGCCGCTCCCTGGCCCATCCCAAAAGAACAAATGCCCAGTGCGAGGGCGGAGATAAGAAGTTTAGACATTGAGTTTTCCTACGCGGGAATTGTACTTGCCGTGGACGGCGTTGCGGCGTTCCGGCGTTACGGATGGGCGTTGCGGCGTTGCGGCGTTACCGATGGGGTCTTGCGAAGGGTTGAGAGGTTGGCGACCTTTGTGAGTTCTTTAAAAGGCAACCACAGAGGCACAGAGGATTCCACAGAGGCACGGAGAGGCTGCGGATTCCGAAGGTCTCCGTGGCGCCGCGAGGCCACTCCATTACGATTCCCAGCGCCGTAACGCCGCACCGCCGTAACGCCGCTCCCCGCGCAGCCACACCGAGCATCGACCTCTGCGCCTCTGCGTACTCTGCGCCTCTGCGTGAAATCCGATCTCACGACCCACTACCCACGACCCACCACCCACCAAGAATTAGCAGTCGTAGGGGGTAAACTGCCAAAACTCAAGCGCCTATAAAGCGCCAAGCCAAATTGCACTTGAAAATTAAGGAGAACATACAGATGAAGCTGAAGCCACTACACGATCGCATCATCGTCGAAGCAGCCGCCAAGGAAGAGAAGACCGCCAGCGGCATTATCCTCCCGGACTCCGCCCAGGAAAAGCCCCTCAAAGGCAAAGTCCTGGCCGTCGGTCCCGGCAAGCGACTCGACAACGGCAAGATTTCGCCGATTGACGTTAAGGAAGGCGAAACCGTCCTTTACGGCAAATACGGCGGCACCGAGATCACCGTCGACGGAAAGGACTACATCATCTTGCGCGCGGAGGACGTCTTGGGCGTTCTTACGGAGAGCAAGGTGGCGGTTGGAGCGTCGCGCTAAAAGGGAGATCGGTAATCGGTGAACGGTGATCAGATTGATTGGGATGAGCTGGCGAAGGCGGACGATCTGTTCGTGGTCGCCGAAAAACGAGCGCCCTACGGCGAGTCGAAACCGCGAACCTAACGTGATCTGAAGGCGTGGCAAGAGGGCATGGACCTGGTTGAGCTTTGCTATAAGCTAAGTGTCAACTTCCCAGCCGATGAAACATACGGCCTGCGAAGTCAAGTTCGCAGGGCCGCGGTTTCCGTTCCTTGCAACATCGCCGAAGGCTGGGGTCGAGACTCAGCCGGCGAGTTTGATCACGGCCTAAGCATTGCCGGGGGGTCGCTTAGGGAAATCGAAACGCAGTTATTAATCTGCGTTCGCTTTTCCTACGGAGACCAGAAACTCATTCCAGTCGCCCTGGAGAAGTGCAACACCGTCGGCCGCCTCATGTTTCGATTGCGCGAAGCAGTTCAAAAGAGAAGAAAAGCAACCTGATTACCAATCACCAATCACCAATCACCAATCACCGATCACCGATCACAGACCACCGATTACAGATCATCGATAACTGATCACGGTCCCCCCGGATCACCGATCACCGATAACCGATCACAAAGGAAATAAGAAATGGCAGCAAAAGACATTCAATACACAGACGTCGCACGCAAGAGCCTTGAGGCCGGCGTCGACAAGTTGGCAAACGCAGTCAAGGTCACGTTAGGCCCGCGCGGCAGAAACGTCGTCCTCGAGAAGAAATACGGATCACCGACCGTCATCAACGACGGCGTCACCATCGCCAAAGAGATCGAGGTTGAAAACCGATTCGAGAACATGGGCGCCCAGCTCATCCGAGAGGTCTCCAGCAAGACCAACGACACGGCCGGCGATGGCACCACCACCGCCACCGTTCTCGCCCAGGCGATCTTCAAAGAGGGCGTGCGCAACGTAACCGCGGGCTCCAACGCGACCAGCATCAAGACCGGCATCGACAAGGCGGTCAACGCCATGGTCGCCGAGCTCAAGAAGTTCAGCAAGCCGATCGAGAAGCCGGAGCAGGTTGTGGAAGTCGCCACCATCTCCGCCAACGACCGCGAGCTCGGGGAGCTCGTCGCCAAGGTCATCAATAAGGTTGGCAAAGACGGCGTTGTCACCGTGGAAGAGTCCAAGTCCACCGAGACCCTGTTCGACATCGTCGAGGGCCTCCAGTTCGACAAAGGCTTCATGTCCCCCTACTTCGTCACCGACCCCACCCGCATGGAAGCCGTCTTTGAGGAGCCGATGATCCTCTTCTATGAGAAGAAGATCGCCTCCGTGCAGGACCTCATTCCGATGCTGGAGAAGGTGCTCGGCGCCCGCAAGCCGTTCGTCATCATCTGCGAGGATATGGAGAATGAGGCGCTCGCCACCCTGGTTTTGAACCGGTTGCGAGCCAATCTGCCGGTGGCTGCCGTCAAGGCGCCGGGCTTCGGCGATCGACGCAAGGCGATGCTGGAAGACATGGCCATCATGACCGGCGGCCAGTTCGTCTCCGAGGACCTCGGCATGAAACTCGAGACCGTCGGCCTCGACATGCTCGGCTCCTGCCAGCGCCTGGTGATCACCAAAGAGAACACGACCATCGTCGGCGGCAAGGGCGATAAAGCCAAGATCGATGGCCGCCTCCGCCAGATCAAAGCCGCCTCAGAAGCCAGCGACAGCTCCTACGACAAGGAGAAGCTCCAAGAGCGCTACGCCAAACTCTCCGGGGGAGTCGCCGTAGTGAAGGTCGGAGCCGCCACCGAGACCGCCCTCAAAGAGAAGAAGTCCCGAATCGAGGACGCTTTGGCCGCTACGCGGGCCGCGTTGGAAGAAGGCATAGTCCCCGGCGGCGGAGTCGCTCTGCTTCGAGCCGGTAAAGCCCTCGACAACCTCAAGCTGGAGGGCGACGAGCAAATCGCAGTAACCATCCTGAGAAAAGCCATCGAAGCCCCCATGCGAACAATCGCCGAAAACGCCGGCGTTGAAGGCAGCGTCATCGTCGAGCGCGTGAAGAACGGCAAGTCCACCGAAGGCTACAACGCCGCCACCAACGTCTTCGAGGATCTCTTGAAGGCAGGAGTCGTCGACCCAACCAAGGTCGTAAGACTAGCCCTAGAAAACGCCGGCTCGATCGCCGGCCTGCTCCTCACCACCGAAGCCTTAGTCGCCGAGCTTCCTGAAAAGGAAGACGAGGGCCACAGCCACTAGCAAAATAGCCGGGGTGGCTCGCTGCCATCCCGGCAACCGAGTGTCGAAATGTCTGACAAGGGGACAAAAGATTTCGTTTCCGAATACTCACTATGGCGTCCCAGGTACGAGCAATTCGGTCGGCGCCTCCGCTCCTTGGCCTCAGAACTATTTGAGGAGGCTGGCGTAGAGTATCAGTTCATCGAAGCCAGGGCGAAATCAGTAGAGAGCTTCGAGGCCAAGGTCCAAGAAAAAGGCTACGACCAGCCACTAACCCAATGTATGGATTTGTGCGGCCTTAGGATCGTCGCGCCGGACTTAGATCGGGTCAGCGCCAATTGTAACGTTCTAAAGCGCGAATTCGGGGTCGACCAGGAGAACAGCCAGGACAAGCTAGATGTATTGGACGCGAACGAGTTCGGGTACCGGTCTGTGCACCTCGTTGTGCGATTGAAGGGCGACCGCACAGCCTTAAAGGAATACAAGAGGTACGACGGCATGGTAGCGGAAATTCAAGTGCGTTCCATTCTTCAACATGCTTGGGCAGCGATCGACCACAAGCTTAGATATAAGGCAGAACGCGACGCGCCAATCGCAATTCGGCGCCAATTGTTTCGGCTTGCGGCTTTCCTTGAGGAGGCCGACGAACGATTCGCCGTTGTCACACGAGAGATCGAGAGATATCGAACACACGTGACCGAGAGAGTAACGAGCAAAGACTATTCGAGTCCGGTCGATTTTGACACTCTCGAACAATACCTGGCCTCATCCGAACTAGTGTCCAGGCTCCTGGAGCCAATGGGAAGCCACTTTGCGATTCAGTCGGACGAATCCAATCAGAACGAGGCCTCCAAAAGAATTAGCTCCACCGTTTTCGTATGTAACGCTCTCGGTATCAAGACCCTAGCTGAGTTGGACAACGTCTTAATTTGCGCCGAGCCTTTCTTTGCGGATTGGGTCGCCATCCTTCGGAAGGTGGCATATGTAGCCAACGCCCGGGTGTACCGAAGCTCGCCAATTAGAATTGCCCTCCTCCTCTGCGAGAAGCCTGAGCTAGACGAAGACGACCTCAAGCAATCAGGCTACTCGCCCAACCGTGCATCAAAGATCGTCCAAGCCCGAGAAAAGTTTGCCCACAGATTGAACCTCGTGGACATCCTGGACATGGCCCAGTAATTAGCATTTGCTCGACATGCCGATTGATGGGAAGACAGCATCAACCTGTCGTCCCCATTTAGCATGCAAATTCTGTCTTATCTAATAGACTGTTACGACCAGGCGACGCCCCTCCAGACCGTCATATGCCTCAGGAGCGCATCCTTATCGTCGCAGCGGTTCACCAGCGTTTCGCCCTCAACCCAGGCCAGAAAAGTGTTGTCATAGAAGCCACAGTGCGCTGAGGCCCCCGATGCAATCCCTGACGCTTCTTCATGCGAAACATCGTAGTTTGGAACGCCGGAGATAAAGCCGTTAACCATAGGATGGCGCTGTGTCCAGGCATCCCCGGTTACGCTCCTGCAAAAGTTGTAGTCAAGGGGCCTGAAAGTGTCCGCCGCCCTACGTAGATCCACCGACCCTCGGTTGGCGCTCCAAACAGTGACGTCTATTCCGAGCTGAACCAACGCGTCAACGACCGGACGGAAGTCGAGGTCTCCGCTGATCAGAGCGACGTCCGTCATATTGCCTCGAACCGCAAACATAAGGGCTTCCACCGCCAACAGGACGTCCACCTCCTTTTGCTCCTGCTCTGGGTTTCGCCTCAAATTCTTGCGATTCTGAGCGGTCCCATACCTGACGTGGAATGCGGGCGTCGACTCAATCCTGTCCAGTCTCGCGACCTTTTCCGTGTACCTAACCAGGGATGCCGCGTGGTCCTGGGCTTGCTTACTAGTTGGGTTCGCGCCAAGCGACGAGGGCTCACCAACTGCATCGTAATAGAACAGCTTTGAGGCTTGAAGGTGCCCGCGCAGCTTTCCGTAGTCCAACTCTCCCGGATCAAGATGCACAGCCTTCATGACGGCCGCGTACTCGATCTCGAGGTAATTGCCGTCGATGAATGCGTAGACAGTCTTTCTAGGAGGCGGCACGCCCCCAGTGGCACTCGCAATCATTTAGGTAAGCAAAGTACCTGAATGAAGCGCTGCTCCCAGCACGCGGGCGGGACACGTGGGATCCCAAGAGAGCTACCGGCGCAAACTCGAAGGGTTATGATGCGGATAGTCGAGGCTCGCGGACAAATCACTCATCGATTTTCTCTTTTTTTTGTCCCTCCGCGCTCGCAGGGTGGAGGGTTCTAACAGCGGCCGCGGGGCGACGCAGAATTCGCTGTGCCTCCTGTAACCGAGCGAGCTAGCAGGCCGTCCAAATCATAAATGCTGCACCTGTTATACGCGACTTTGCTGCACGCGACCAGCCAACACGTTTCGGGCCTACCACCCCTCGTCGCGTACACCGTCGAGCTAAAAGAGACAGCAGGAAGCCCACCCGCGACACTCTACGTCTGCGATCTAAGGGGCCGCCACGTTCGACTGATTACAAAGCATATGACAGAGTACGACCATGACACGAGGTCGTCTGAATCGCCTGACGAAGGCGACCCCATCGGGTGGTCGCCCGACGGAAAACGGCTTTACTTCAGGCGCTACGACGACGACAGCAACGTCGGCGAAGTCCTCATTACCGACAGAGACGGCAAGAAGATGAAGAACATCACACCGCGCGGCTACTCGGGCCGACCGCTCAAATGGATTAGCGATAGCAAAATCGCAGTTCTTCGAAAGCACACGCCCACGGGGCAGGACAGGTCGGTCGTCATCGATGTCCGCACCGATCGAATAGTCACTATGAGATACTGGTCGACCGATTACTCCCCAAATCGTCGATACCGGCTCGTGGATG
>JANYLD010000200.1 GCA_025363835.1 Armatimonadota bacterium | reverse complement strand
CGATCACTCTTCGAAGGGAGCTCCTCAAGGTTAAAATGGAACTGTTCGAACTAGAAAACTTGGTCAGCTTTTTAAATGAGGCAACCATCTAATTTCGGTCAGGTTTTTAAGTGAGGCGCCACGACCTAGCCAGGACTTTGGTCGAAATCTCCCACTCAACCCGGGCAGCAGAACATCAGAAGTCCACCCAATCCTCTGTGAAACTCTGTGGACCTCCCTGCCTCTGCATTTAACTCCATAGCTCATATAAACAACTTGGTAGGCCAGATCAGCCGGCCACCTCAACAGAAACCACACGGCTGGTAACCAATTGAAACCACGTTGTGAAACCGTTGTGCTCGTTGTGCCGTTGTGGTTGAATCCCCCCGAGACCCGAGACCCGAGACCCGAGACCCGAGACCCGAGACCCGAGACCCGAGACCCGAGACCCGAGACCCGAGAGCCAAGAGCCAAGAGCCAAGAGCCAAGAGCCCCAATGCTCCCATCCAAGCAATAATCAAACATGGTGACGGCCTACATCGCCCTCGGATCGAACGTCGGCGACAGGCTGGCGCACCTTCAAGCTGCCCTGGACCGTCTAGCCACCGAGGTGCAAATAACGGAAGCAAGCCATGTCTACGACTCCGCGCCCATGTACGTCACCGACCAACCCCCTTTCCTCAATGCTGCAGTCCAAGCAAAAACAGCCCTGGCCCCCACTGCTCTCCTCGCCGTCCTCAAGCGGATCGAAAGGGAAGTGGGCCGCCAAGACGGGCCACGATACGGTCCCCGCGAAGTAGACCTAGACCTCATCGCATACGGAGCACTTGAGTACACGTATACAAAGATAAGACAAACGATCCTCCAACTGCCCCACCCCAAGACGGGCGAGCGAAGGTTCGTCCTCCAACCCCTGTTCGACATCGACCCGACTCTAAACCTCGCCGGCTTAGGCAACATCCGAGAACTCCTCCACCAAACTGAAGGCCCACCCGAAGACCTGAGACGAAATCAAGATGCCCTCCTTTCGATATAGCGCCACCGATAAAGCCGGCACCGCCATCGACGGAATCCTAGACGCCGCCACGGCTGACGACGCCCTCCTCCAACTCGTCAATCAGGGACTCATGGTTAACCAGATCATGAAAAGCTTCGGCCCTGCCCCCGCCGCAGTAAAGCCGCAGCCTCAAGCCCAATTAGAACCTCAGAAAGCCCAACCGGCCCCACGCCCAGTCATCAAGCCCGTCCAGCCTCAACCGGTCCGCTCGCAAAACCCTGCCCCTATCGCAACCGTCGTTACGAAGGCTCCTGATCCGGTCCAGATCATACACACAAGGCGAGCAACAAATAAAGACCGCTTATTCCTCTTCTCGCAGCTCGCCAAGCAGCTCAAAGCGGGAATCGGCCCTGCCGAGTCTCTCGACAATCTCAAAACGCGGGTTCCTGCCTACATGACGGACTCGCTGGAAGACGTCTCAAAGCACGCCATGGCAGGAAAGCCGATGAGCGATGCCTTCGAGAAATACCCGGACCTCTACCCGGAGCACGTCGTGGGCACCCTTCGCGCCGCTGAGGCTGGCGGCTTCCTTCCTGAAGCCTGCGATCTGATCTCCGACCAGGCGACGAATGCCCATAGCTTTAACCGATGGTTCTGGTGGGTCGGCCCAATGGTCGTCAATGCCGTCATAGCCATTCCACTCGCCCTACTATTCACGAAGGGCTTGATCACGGCCTATGACACGGTCGACAAACAAAACACGCCTACCGCTGGTTCGACCAATACGGCTCTGGCCCAAGGCATATCCAGAGAGCTTCTGTGGCCCGTTGGGCCCGTAACCTTGGCCCTCTGGCTTATCATTTTCTTTTTCACCAGATGGCTTCGCTCTGGACCCGCAACTAAGATCAGGCACGAGATTGCCTTTCGGTGGCCCCTTTTCGGCAGGAGAGCTAAACACGAGTGCCTCTCGGTCTTCTCTTGGGTCATGTCCAAGGTCGCCAACGCCGGCGTCTCTCCCAAGAAAGCTTGGCAACTGGCCGCATGCTCAGTTCCAAACCTCGCCATCAAAGAGCGCCTCCTCAGAATCGGAAACGGCATGGGAGGAGCAGAAAAGCTTTCTGACGCCGTATTCCGGGAAAAACTCTTCCCCAACGAATACGCCCCCGTTATCGCCGTCGCCGAGCACACCGGCGACATGCCCGGAGCCTTTGACCAGCTTTTCCGAATTAGCCAAGTCGAATTCGACGCGTCGCAAACCCACGCCCGCGACCGGTCTGCCCGCTGGGGCTGCGCCGCCAGCATGGCCGTCTCCGGCATCATCCTCATCATCCTCACCTGGTACTTCTACAACGTCTTGTTTGCGCACGTCTTAAGCGGCTTGGATCAATGATGAGCCCATCCGGACCGATCAATCCGACCCCCCAAGAGCGTCTGTATAGAACCAGCGTCAATCCAGCGTAGTATGAGATAGAAAACCAATGCCCAGCTTTGAATACGAGGCAGTGACATCCGACGGCCAAGCCATCAAGAGCGTGGCGTTTGGGCGTGATCTTCAAGAGGTCATGCTCTCCCTAACCCAGCGCGGCATGCAAGTCTCCCGTATCGAAAACGCTTACGCTAAAACAGACTCCCTCCACGGCGTTCAAGTCGCCCCATTGCCAACCGAGGCAGAACTGGATCCAGCTCTAAAAGGGGAAGTCTCCCGGACTGCAACGGTCGCCCCTCCGGGAGCAATAGAAGCCGTCCAGCCCCCACCCCTTGAGCGTCGCAGCCCCATCCTGACCAATCTTCTCGGGCCGCTCGTCAACCGGGTCCCATGGAAAGAGCTGTCCTTCTTCTTCCGCCAGCTCGGAACCCTCATCGAGGCCGGCGTCCCCATGGTCCAAACCCTGGACACGCTGGCCAACCAAAGCCGAGATCCCAGACTTAAAAAAGTCGTCACCGAGATGCGCCAAGCGGCCGAATCCGGCATGCCTTTCAGCGCCGTCATGCAGCGTTACCCGGAAATGTTCTCGCCTCTCGTGATCAGCCTCATCAGAGCCGGCGAGCAGGGCGGCTTCCTCGCCACCGCATGCAAAGAGGTCTCCGGCTACCTCGATCAGGAGATCGAGATTCGAAACATGTACCGTCGAGAAACCTTCTTGCCGAAGCTGTACCTGATTGCCTCGATCATCCTCATCGCCTTCACCAACGTCGTTCTCAGTTCAATCGGCTCCACGAACACCCTAAAAGCGCCCCTCAATGACATTCATACCTGGTACTGGCTCGGCCCCATCATCATCGGTCTCTTCCTTTTCTTCCGAATCGGTCTGTCCTTCTATTCGATCCGCACCGCCTGGCACGCCGTCATCCTCAAGGTTCCGTACATCGGGAAAACCCTCCACCACTTCGCCATGGCCAAGTTCGGACGCGGTTTCGGCGCTTTGCAACGAGGCGGTGTAGGTGTCTCCCAGTCGATTTTCCTCGCCGCCGACGCAACCGGAAACGAGTTCCTCCGCTCGCGCATTTACACCGCAGTTCCCAAGCTGGAACAAGGCGCCGGCATCCACGAAACGCTCTCCGAGACAGGAGCCTTCAGCCCGATCGTCCTAAACATGATCGCGACCGGAGAAACAACGGGCAGCCTCGACCAGATGCTCACCAAAGTCGCCGAATTCTACGAAGACGAAGCCAAGGTTCGAGCTCGGCAAACCGCAAACATGACCGGCGTAGCCGTCGGTCTTCTCGTAGCGCTTTATATCGGCTACGTCGTCATAACCTTCTACCAAGGCTACCGTCAACAGATGGGCGAGCAACTGGATAACGCCGGCAATACCGAATAGAGCACAAGGTGAATCGAGTTGCCCTCTTTTGAATACGAAGCGTTAAGCACTGACGGCCAACGCTCGAGTGGCACTTTGGATGCGGGGGCGATTGGCCTCGCCGCAGACGCTCTCCAAAGGCGCGGGCTCGAAGTCATCCGGCTGGCCCAAGACACCGACGTTCCCATAAAACTGCCCGCCGCTTCAAAGACGATCGGCGCGCCAATAAGTGACCTCGACCTCCAGAGGCTGGATGCCCAATACGTTGCCCCCTCTATCGAGGCCTACATTCCGCTTCCATCGTCCCTCGTTGAGCAAGCGTTTTTCTTCAAGCAGTTACACAACTTCCTCCGGGCCGGAGTGCCCCTGGTCAGCGCCATGGATAGTCTGGCCCGAATGCGCCAGAGTCAAGAACTGAGGAAGGCCATCCGCCAGATGCAGAAGAACGCGATGTCAGGCGAGCCGCTCGGAGATGCGCTCGCGGTGTTCCCAAAAACGTTCACCCCGCTCATCATCGCTGTGATAAGGGCCGGCGAGCAAGGCGGCTTTCTTCCTGATGCAGCCAACAGCATTTCCGAATACCTCGACGAAGAGCTTGAAGTGAGAAGGCTTTATCGCCAGCTCACCCTCACGCCTAAGCTCTATACGTTGGCGGCGGCCGTCGTTAACTTCTACTTCGCCTACCGGCTGTTCACGAACATCTGGATTCCCGTGCTCACCGTTTGGCTGATCCTCAAGGTCTTCCAGCACGACGCTAAATTCCAAGCGATGCGCGATCAAGCTGTACTCGCGATTCCTGTAATTGGAACCATCTCCCATGAATATGCTGAAGCCAAATTCGCCCGAGCTTTCGGACTACTGTTCGAGAATGGGGTGAATGTGGCAACCGGCGTTGAATATGCAGCTGACGCTTGCGGCAACCGAACCATCCGAAACGCCCTCTATCCTGCCGGCGAACGTCTCCGCTCTGGGGTTCCGATCTACACCGCGCTACGAGAGACCGGGGTCCTGTCAAATAAGTTCAACGACTTGCTCACAACGGGCTCGGAAACCGGCGAGATCAAATCCATGCTTTTCCAGATTTCCGAGGAATTTGCCGCCGAAGCCAAACACCGCTCCGTCCAACTCGCCTGGTACCTCAGCGCCGCTTTCTTCCTCGCGTTCTGCCTCGTCTGGGCTGGCGCCTTGCTAACTCCGGACGCGGCCCGCACCTCCCTCCCCATCCCTCAACCGAATAAAACAATCACGCCTCAGGCCGAGTCTCAGCCCAACAATCCCTAGATTACGGATCCAAAGATATGAAATCTGGAAACTGAAATTTCCGAGTTCCGCAATCAGACATCCAAGATCCGAGATCAAAATGGCCCCTTTCTTGCACACAACCCAGCATCGTTCATGATCAGATGATCAAAAAGCTGGGTCTAATATCAACAGCGTATTCCTAATGCCGCGCACACATTACGAAACCCTCGGGGTTAAGAAGAATGCCACGCAGGATCAGATCCGAACTGCGTATCGCGGACTCGTGCTCAAATATCATCCCGACCGCTCGAAAGACCCTAAGTCCACCGAACTCTTCATCGCTGTCACCCAAGCCTACGAAGTCCTAAGCGATCCAATCCGCCGCAGAAGTTACGATGCCCTCCAAAGCATGGAGACGGAGTATGCCAAGCAGCAAGAGCAAGTCAAAACCGCGCAATATGGGGGCGGCGTCTCCCCCGGCTACGGACCGCCCAAGTCGAAGGCGGAAGCCCGCACCTCCGGCGTGACCATGGATGTCACCCGCCTCACCATGCTCTTCAGCCGAGCCCAGTTCAGCGAAGCGGAAGTGCTCGCCAAGAGGATTATCAACGCAGACGCTCGTCAGCCCATCCCCTACGCCGTGCTCGGCGACATTGAGCGTTCGAGAGGCCATCTCGATGAAGCCGCCAAAATGTACGCCCTCGCCGTTCAAATGCAGCCCGACAACGCGCTGTACCACAAGCGCTACGAGGAACTGCTCCGGTCGGATGCCTCCCTCTATGCGGGCAATAAAGCTCAGGAGATGACCAGCAGCCAGCTCTTCGCGCCATTGGTAGGCGCGTCCATGGTCCTCCTTGGTTGCTTTTACCTCGCGGTCAGCAGAGAACTGCCTTTCGCCAAAGATCTAACCCTCATCTCCACCTGGACCCTAGGCCTCGTCGTCACCATGTTTCTCAGCGGCGTAGCCGTCGGAGCGTCCCTCGCCACTGCCGGTCTCCT
>JANYLD010000184.1 GCA_025363835.1 Armatimonadota bacterium | reverse complement strand
TCCCACACGAAAGCCCAGATGGAGTGTTTTTTGGGCGCACAACCCACTCTTTCGCGATCCCATTTCGCCCCCTCCGGGAAAAATCATCACTGGACCTCGCTTTTTAATTGCACTGTCGAGCCATTGCAACAGTCTCCAAGCTCGCGCACTCCCAAATTATCTTGGCGCGACAGGCGAAGCCATTCTCAACTGCTTCAGCTTCCGCTGCGGCTTCGCCGTCGAGCCGAGGTCGGTGGCGAAGAGGTCGTATTCCTCGCCTCCCGTAATTTGGACTCGGGTGATTTCGCCGACGGGCCCTGGGCCATCTACGAAGACCAAGCCGTCGATTTCGGGGGCGTCTCGGTGAGAGCGGGCGACTCGCCACCCGTCAACGACGTCTTCGACGAGGACGTCCATCTCCTTGCCGGTCCAGCGCTGGTTGACATCGAGCGAGACCCGCTGTTGGAGGGTCATGAGTTTGTCGTAGCGCGTGCGTTTGACTCGAAAGGGGATCTGGTCGGGCATATCGTAGCTGGGAGTGCCAGGCTCCCGGCTGTAGACGAAAGCGCCGACTCGGTCGAGCTTGGCTTCCTCGATGAAATCAAGGACGGATTGGAATTCTTCGTCGGTCTCACCGGGGAAGCCGACGATGAAGGTCGTTCGGATAGCGACCTCGGGCATGGCCTTGCGGACTTTCTCGAAGACGCGCAGATAACGGTCGCCTTCCCAGGGGCGCTTCATCCGGCGGAGGGTGTCCGGGTGGACGTGTTGGAGAGGGATGTCTACGTAGGGGAGCACTTTGGGGAGGGTAGCCATCGCCTCGATGACTTCGTCGGTAAGACGGTTTGGATAGAAGTAGAGCATTCTGATCCACTCTATGCCTTCCACCCCATTAAGCTCACGCAACAGGCGCGGGAGAGTGAACTCTTTGTATAGGTCGTAGCCGTACTGAGTTACATCTTGGGCGATAAGATTGATTTCTTTGGCCCCCGTTCTTGCCAAGTGGTTTGCTTCGGCCAGCACCCGCTCAATCGGCTTGCTCTGGTGGCCGCCTCGGAAACTGGGGATGGTGCAGAAGGTGCACTTGTGGTCGCAGCCCTCGCTAATCTTTAGATAGGCGGACCACGGCCTTCCGGTTCTTGCGCGGGTAGGCACGTCTGCCCAGCGGTGGTGCGGCGGAGAAACGTCTAGCCGCTGCTCTCTCGAGCCCAAGGTCTCTCGGACGATATCGGCAAAACGGCCCATTTGTCCGACGCCGATGTAGGCATCCGCGCCCGGAGCAAGCTTTAGAAGCTCGGCCCCCATGCGTTGAGCTAGGCACCCGGCGACAATGACTTTGCCGGTGCGGCCGGCTTGTTTCTCCTTGACCGCGTCAAGGATGGCCTGTATGGATTCGGCCTTGGCGGCCTCCAAAAAGCCGCAGGTGTTGATGACGGTGACATCGGAATTCTTGGACGAACCGTCCACTGAGTAACCGGAAGATGCGAGGACGCCTGCAATCTCCTCACTGTCAACCTCGTTCTTGGCGCAACCGAGGGTGACGATTTTCACTTTGGGAGAGCCAGGCATGACCGGGATTATGACGCCGTATCGCTCTAGAGCGTGGCAATCGCGCTTACTTGAGATCCCACTCGTATTTTTCGGGCTTGTTAATCTTGCCCACCCAGTTCGGTTGAACGTCGCAACCCTGGGCGATTTCTTGAGGAGATAAGGTTCGCGCTGTACCAGAGGCCGTTACCGTTGTCATTCTCGTGCCGCCGGAGTGCCAGGGCCAAGTGCCGCCGTATTGGAGCGGCGACGCGAGTTGGCCCACTTCCCAACCGTTGGCGTTATCAGTGAAAACATTTTTGACGCTAGTGTCGGCCTCGTCGGCGGTGAAGCTGTCCCCGTTGTTCTCGTCAAACCGGCACGGCGGAACGACGAGCCAGGAGCCTCCGCCGGTTGGCTCGCCGTTCTTATCGAGCGCCCAAACGGAATCGATGAAGAGGAACGTTTCGTTCGGGTTGGCGACTTGATCGGCCTGCTTCGGCTTTGAAACCCATGCATCAGGGAACTGATAGATGGGTGAGAAGTACACAAAGTTGTAGCCGAGGTTGGTCCGTAGGGAGGCTGTGTAGTATTGCGAATAGGTATCGCCGGGAACAAGATCCTGGTCGAAGGTCGCTTCTCTTCGAGGCCGGTCGCTACCGTCCGCCGGGCAGCGGAATATCCCGTAATCACCCGTGTAGGGCATGATCATTTGAACCCAGGTGCGATCGTTTTTGGAGTTGGGTTCGGCGGCCGGCTGGTGGTTCACCGGCATGTAGGTGTCGTCGTAATCCTGCAGGTAAAGCTGGGTGGCGAGGTAGCCGTTTTTGAAGTTTACGATGCAGACGGTGGTCTTAGCGGAGTTTCGGGCACTAATGAACACGGGCATGAGGATGCTCGAAACGATCAATATGATCGCGAGCACCACCAGAACTTCCGGCAACGTAAATGCTTTGCGGCTCCCCTTCACAGACCTACCTACCTCATTATATCAATCTCTTTGAAACGGAACAAGCCATATACCGAGACTGACCCAACCTCCTGAAAACCTAGTGATCCGTACCAAGTAGCTAAACCGGGCTCACATTGGAGCGTCACGCCAGAGCCCATCGACTGCGCCAAAGCGACCACAGATTTGACGATTGCAGTACCCCAACCGCGTCTGCGGAATGGCGGCGCTACACACAAATTGTAGATTCCAAGCATGCCCGCATGTTCCGAAATCATAACTGCTCCGGCGGTCTTCTTGTTCCATTCCGCTCTGTAGAGCTTCAAACAAGATGCGTTTGCCGTCGCCTCAGCTATTCCACGTCGAAAAGTTGTGGGTTGCCTGTGGAAAAACTGGTCCATCATAAATTCCGCTATTTTTCGTCGCTCTTGCGGAAGAGATGCTTCGGCAAGATCGAGTGGTTCACTTGGAACGGTCTCCGCGACCATCAGCTTCAATCGGTGAGAAAGTGCAAAACCCTCTTCTTCAAGCAGCAGATGGTGCCGCTCGGTGCCCTGCGGCGGCATCGTATAAACGTTGAAGCATTGGCGTCGAGAAGCGATTTCTTTAAGGCGGGTAGCGATAGCCTCATCAAGGTCGACATCGACGGCGAAGTTGCAAATCGGGTGCTCGAGAGAGCCCGTGCAACCTTGGAAACGAGGTTCGCTCAGCACTTGTGAGCCCTTGGTGCAACGCCCTAGCTCCATGTAGGTATGGATCAAGTTCTTGCAAGCGGCATGAACTCCGCTTTCACCTAGAGCACTGTGCTCCAAAGCACCCCCAAATTAACTCCTCTTGCATCAATAAGCGCACCCGCTGCAATCTGACGTCCGACCCGCCTTCCAAGGAACAGACGGATGCCCCTCGGGGTTAGCAGTGCGGTTGCGGAGTACTCCCGCTCTTTTCCTGCTCTCCAGATGTCCGCGCCGAAGCCAATGTCCATGCCTGTACTGAAGTTGTACTGCACTCCAAGGCGGATCGTCGGAGCCCCGAGGTTCGGCTCAGCGGCAAAAGGCTGGTTATCGAACGATTTCGAGAAGTAGTCTGCAACCTCCTCCAACAGCCGCTTTTGGGCAAATGCCCCGCCAAAGTGTCCGGTATTCAGCCACGAGACTTTTGGATTTTTGATATCGTCAATTAATTCTCGGGTTGACCTTTCGGGGATGACGGTGTCGTAGCGCGCGGCGACGATAAGTGCCTCGGTGCCTTGGCGCCCTTTTAGGAACGTGTCCGGCTCTAAGTTCACAAGATCGGCTCTCAGCTTCTCTTCGGTGTATCCCTTTTGGCGAAGCTCATCCCTTTGGGCAACCACCCTGGAGCTGTTCCAGAGGATGTGAGCGATATCGACCCCGCCAAGAATGAAGGCGGCGTGGGAGACTCGATCATCGACCCCGTAAACGAGTGCGGTAACGATCGCGCCCAGGCTGAGACCGCCGATTCCGATCTTGTTATGGTCGAATTCGGGTCGGATTTCGATATAGTCGATGGCTCGGCGGGTGTCTTGCAGGGATTGAAGGAGGGTTACGTTGAGAAGGGCGGGGTCGGCCTGGATCGCCATTTCCCCGGACCGGGAACCAGCGGGCGTTCTCTCCAAGTGGTAGGGGAGGGTCATGAGAACGGCGGCAATGCCCTTGCGATTGAGAGCAAGACCCATCGCGCGCTCGACGTTTCGATTCAGGGCGCCCCAGTAATGGAGGATCAACACCGTAGGAAATGGGCCGGATTTTCCCTTGGGAAGAAGGATGTGGATGGGGACGACGTTGTTC
Organism: Armatimonadota bacterium; assembly: GCA_025363835.1. GTDB lineage: Bacteria > Armatimonadota > Fimbriimonadia > Fimbriimonadales > Fimbriimonadaceae > JANYLD01. The sequence goes on along the minus strand of JANYLD010000184.1, from coordinate 1,081 downwards.
TCCGGCTGGGGAGTCGGGATCACGGTCGGAAAAGAGACGAGAAATTCATTTCCATCCGGCCATTGCGCAAACGGCTGCATTTCATCAAACTGGATGGTGGGCGGAGGCGGCGGGGCTTGTGGAGTCTGCGCCAGAGTCAAGCCCGCGAACGCCAGGAGAAACCCGATGATCGTCAGCAGTTTGGTTTGCATGCTTTTCGTTATGAATGCCCAAGCGAGTATGTCTGTTGAGGACCTGATCTCGCCTGCCCTAAACGCAGCGGGTTTAACGACGGGTTCCACCCGCTTTGATGCCGGGATGATGTCGCTTTTTCGCTCCGCAGAGTTCACCACACCTCTTTATGAAGCTGCAAGCGAAAATCCATGGAAGGCCCCGTTTTTGTTCAACGTTTTCACCAACGACCTTGAGGCGCAGGCGGGAAAGCCGAATGAGATTTTGAGCATTGGGGCGCACTACGTAGGGAACGGGTCTCGCCGCACCCTGATTGGGGATCCTTTGGCAGCGTTGCGCGCGACTGCGGAAAAGCCGGCCGACTTCTTAAGCGCCGTGCGTTCGATTTTGCCACCGCCGCAGGATAAGTCGGGGATGGTCGCCCGCGTCATCGATACGAACAGCAAGAGCGTGCCACAAGAGGTGAAGGATGCAGCTGTGTTGGTCATTCGGGCGGCTCGGCAGTCGCATGAGCAGTACAAGTTGTTTTTGCGCTCGGTCTTTGGGACCGACACACCTTCGCAGGCTCAGATGGATGAAGCCCAGAAAGTAGTGGCTGCGGCATTGAAGGACGACGCGCCTTCTGTAGACTTCGCGCCGGGTTTGGACATCTTTCACGCGGCGGATACGCGTTATCTGATCGCAGGAGCGAACGATCTCTTGATGGCTGTACAGGACGCTTCCAAGATGGTGGCGAACGTGCCTCCAACCGCGAGGTACGAATTCGAGGTATGGACCGATTGGGGTGAGCTGTGCTTGTCGGGTGGTAGTGACAGCGTCTACAAATCGGCACCCCGCCCGGCGCTGAGCAACTACTTCCTGGTGATCGACACGGGCGGGAACGACACCTATATCAACGTGCCATGCGCGG
>JANYLD010000182.1 GCA_025363835.1 Armatimonadota bacterium | reverse complement strand
CCAGGCGGCGAGCTACCTTGGGTCTCACAAGGCCTCAAGTCAATCAGACTCTCTCGTAGAACAGGGGATCGCACAGCAGGTCGCCTCCACGATCACGAACAAAGACGAGAAATCAGCCTTCATGGGGCAGGTCAATAAGCTCGTGCGCTCAGGAGACGTCAATGGGGCGAGAGACTACATCGTCGGGACCATCGCCTCTACGCTTCCGCAGTCAGATCAGTCTAAGGTCCTTGCCGCATACGCCGCCTCAAATGAGCTTAAGAGCATCAAGACGGACCTAGACGAGTTCGTAAAGCAGGGTGGAAACACGGGACTCATTAGCGGAACAGCGCAGCAGGTTCAGGAAAAATTGGGCATGGTCGGAAACCCGAAATTGGCTGCGCTAGGTGCCCGCGTCTTCTCAGCGCTCATCAGTTATGTCCATTCAGGCGCAGGTGGTCGCATCTCTGCGGCGGAAATCCCCCTGTTCGCTCAGGCGTTCCCGACGATCAAGGGAGAACCAGCCCTAGATGCGGCGAGGATCGACGGCCTTACTGGGGCGCTCGACGACAATATCGCCTCATACCTTTCATTCCGCCTAGGAAAAGGCCAATGGCAGAAGCTCAACAGCCTTGGGCAGGGGAACGGGACTTCTCAGGACATCCTCGACAAGCACGACCTCATGACAGATTCCCCTGGATCTGCCGATGACATCCTAAAGAAGAACGGTATTTCTTCAGGAGGCGGTAGCAGCTTCTAACAAAGAATATGGCATATAACGACGACCAGATCAAGCAGTACGCATATCAACTCCAAGCGAAGGGAGCCCCGTCTTCCGACATCCAAGATTTTGTCAGCAAAGCAAAAGCCGAGCAGCAAGCTCAGCCGGGTTTCGTGCAGTCAGTCGCCCAAGGACTCGCATCAGTCCCGCTAAAGTTCTTCCAGTCGGCGCGCACGGTGGCAGAAGGCACCGGAGACGTCCTCGCTGGCGGGGCCGCCAAGCTCATGGGGAACGATCAGGCAGCTCAGAAGTCTTTCGATCAGGCCGCGCAAGTCTCGCAGCCGTCTTACAACTATGGTTACTTCGGAAGCGTAAAGACTCCAGGGGCGGAAATGAAAGATGGCAAGGCAGATTTTACCGGCGGCCTCAAGGACATCATCGGCACCGGGCTTCAGACTGCCCCGTACGTCTTGGGCGGCTTCTCTCCTGCAGGGCCCGGGTTAGGGGGCGTGGTCGTATCTGGCGCCGAGACCGGGGCCCTTAAGGGGGCCATGACTGGAGCGGGTTCTGCCTTGTCTAGAGATCTTGGTACTTCTGACGTGCTTAAAGCCGGGGTTGGAGGAGCGGTCGGCGGCGCGGTCGCGGGCGCCGCCACTTCTGCCGCTGGATATGGCCTCCAAAAAGGCGTCGGTGCGATCTCTTCTCTGTGGCACACTAATGGGCCTACCCTTAACACGGCAGCTAATAAAGCCGCTCAAGACGCAGCTGACCGGGTCGCAGCTGATCCAGAAGGGGCCGCCGCTGCCAACCAAGCACTTGCTGCCGACCATGCGAACCCGCTCTCAGATGTCGCCCTCGGCGTCAAGCAATCTTTTGATGATCTGAAAGGCATGGCGCAGGAGTCTTGGAAGCAGGGCATGAAGTTGGCAGAGACCGCTAACCCAGGCCAGACATATGACGTCACGCCAAAACTCTACGACCTCAGCGACACTCTAGGAAACTTCAACCTCAAGTTAGAGCCTGTCCGTGAGGCGGGGAAGTTCACCGGCGCATACAAAGTCGTCGAAGATGGGGCTTCTCAGCTCGGGGACAAGGAGATTTCCGCCGTCCAGGGCCTCGTCGACAAGCTGTCAGACTACGGGAAGGATGCGAGTCTAAAAGACTTGGCGACGCTCCAAAACAAGCTGAACGCGGCGTATTACGAGATTCCGACGGCCGCCGACGGGAGCCCCACGCCATACCATGCCCTCATCATGCAGCTCAAGAGCCCGCTCCAGGAGGCTATCGGCAAGATCCTTCCAGAGCCTTTGCAAGACGCCAACCTGTTGTACAGGACCTATTATTCGGCGTACGATAACCTCGGCAAGAGCCTCTTCAACGGAGACAACATGAAGGATTCCGCCTCTTCGTTCCTGGCGGGCCTCGTCCGCAACAATAAGGGAGAAGTCCTCGACCGGGTGTCTAAAGGTTCAGCTCCGTTCGAAGGCATGGACCTTCAGAAGGCGTCTCAGCATGTCGCTGATGCGCGTTTGCTCGAAAAGATGGCCGATCGCGCGGGTCAAATGGGCGAGAAGTTCGTCCTTTCGCCCGCTGCCAAGGTCATCGGAAGCCTCCTCGGGATCGGGCTCGCCGGAGGCGAAGGCGTTAGGATCTCTCAAGGCAAAGCATCTCCTACTGAACTGCTCCTCTCGACGTTGGCTGCTCTTACGTTCATGCGCGCCAACCCGAACGTCTCTGGCGCAGAAGGGAACTTCGCCACGGCAGTCACAGACAAAGCAGCTCAAGCGGTCGGGGGCGCCATCAACCGGGCGGGGGCTCAAGCAGGCGCGGAAGCTTTCATTAAGTAGCAAAAACTATGGACCAGTCTCTAGACCCTAAGGCGCAAGGTTTCATCGACAAGAAGGCCGCCATTGACGCGCTCTTCAGGCCTTTGGGCTCGTCGCAGACGATGTCCACAGATTCGACGAAGCAAAGCGGCTCCCTTCAAGACGTCGGGATCGATCCCAATGTCCAATTCAAGCCGTCTCTCCAATCTGCCGGCAAGGCGGCGGTGGACACAGGCAAGTTCGTCGGAAACGAGGCCGTTGGTGCCGTCAAAAGCATGGACCCGCGCAATATCTATGGAAACGTCAAGG
>JANYLD010000170.1 GCA_025363835.1 Armatimonadota bacterium | reverse complement strand
GACATCGGTGAAGACGGCATTCTCATCTCATTCGAAGAAGCCGCCGCCCTTCCCAAGGACCAAGTCCTCTGGCGCTGGGCAAGAATGAGCAAGTCGAAGGGCAACGTGGTCACTCCCGAGGTCGCCGTCGGAAACTACGGCGCCGACGCCCTCCGTATCTACCTCCTCTTCGTCGCCCCCTTCAACGGAGACGTCCAGTGGGACAACCACGGAATGGAAAGCGGTGCCAAGTTCCTGTCCCGCGTCTTCAAGTTTGTCTCCGAAAACGCCTCGGCGTACGACCCTGCCTGGAAGCTGAAGATCGGATCCGGCGCGGGCGACGACGCCTCGAGCGACCTACGCCGGGCCACACATCAGGCGATCAAAAAGATCTCCGACCATATCGAGGCCTTCGAGTTCAACACCTACATCTCGAGCCTTATGATTCTGCTGAACGAGGCCAACGACGCAGTAAGGAAATCTGGCTCGGATGCCCGCCCCGAAGGCTTCAAATTGGCGCTCTCCGAAGCTCTAGAATCGCTCGTTCTCTTGCTATCCCCCGCAGCGCCCCACTCTGCTGATGAACTTTGGACTTCCCTCGGCCGTACGGGCTTCTCAATGCACGCCCTCTGGCCTGCCTACGAGGCGGCGCTAGCGGTCGAGGACACGGTCACAATCGCAGTTCAGGTCAACGGAAAATTAAGAGACACCATTGACTTGCCCGCGCCGACAACTAAGGAAGAAATGGAAAAAGCCGCCCTAGCGTCCACCAAAGTCCAGGCTTTCGTGAACGGCCAAACCGTCAGAAAGGTGATCGTTGTGCCAGGGCGTCTAGTGAACGTCGTTGTTGGCTGACCTTATCCGGGAGCGGCATAGGACGCGCTGCGATTCCCTTCTACGTGTGAGTTCATTCGCTGGAGTGAAGCGATGGCGAGCGACCAAGGAGGGGGATGCCGGTCAACGAGCGACAGATCTAGAACATTCTCCGCGCACGGGCGCCTCTCGGACAGCGTTCATGTCGTCACAACAAAACTTTGTGACCTCACGAGCATTCGTTGCATCCAACGCCATGTAATGTTGTCCCGAACTCTTGCGCTCGTCCTATTAGTTGCGGTGCTCACAGGGCAAGCGTTCGGCCAACCTTGGAGGGCTTACCCAACATTTGTGGCTCCGCATGATGCACGGCGGAGTGAAGTTTGGGCAGGCTTCGACGGATGTGGTGATTACGGTGAGCTAATGAGGTCGCGCCCAGCGGGCCACTCACTCGTGTCAACCAACAAACGGTGTGCTACAAACAATGGCGCTGCAGCACTTCTGCACTCCATCTTGAATCTCGCAGCCCTCAACCCACGTCGCGAAGCATAATCCCAGACATGATCGAAGTCTTCCTCGAGAGCCTGGAGTTCTACGGCTACCACGGAGTCCCCGACGCTGAGCGCAGCGTCGGCCACCGCTATTCGGTGGACATCTCGTTGGGCGTGGACTCCCAGGCAGAAACGACAGATAGTGTGTCGGACACCGCGGATTACGGAAAAATAGGGGCGGAATTGGTGCGGTTTGGAGAAAACCAACAGTATCGGACCATTGAGAAGCTCGCGAGTGAAATGGCACGTCTTGTGCTTGATTCAAACCCAAAAGTGACGAGGGTTCGACTCTCGATCCGAAAATTATTGCCTCCTGCACCTATCATCGCCCGGGCCGCGGGGGTTACACTTGAACTGCATCGGTGAACATTTACTGTCGCTTTGGGCGTCGAAATGTAAGCGGCGTCCAAGTTCGCGATGAGTCTGGATCGAGTCATGCAAAAAGCCAAATCAAGCACCGATATCGCTCGCGAAAACATGTCCTTGGAAGAGCCGGCCTCTAGCCAGCCCGACTTAGGGTCTACCACACTATCCGAGCGTGAAAAGGAAGTGCTCTTCCTCGCCGGCGACGGCATGACCGACAAGGAGATCGCTCGCAAACTCAGTATCGGCCCTAAAACCGTCCGCACCTACTGGGATCGCATGCGGGCGAAACTTGGCGCCGCCAGCCGCACCGAGGTTCTCGCCAAGGCCCTCCAGTCGGCCCATGACCAGCTTTCTGCCAGCGAGCAACGCGTCCGCATGTTCGTCCAACACATGCCGATCGTCTTTAATGCCCTTGACGAAGAGATGAACGTCATTCTCGCCAACGAGGAAACGGAGCGGCTTACCGGCTATACGAGCGAAGAGATCATCAACCAGCCCCTCCTAACCGAACACCACATCCCCGATGCGGCTGAAAGAGTACGAGTGCTGGGCTTGTTCGCCTCGCAGGAAGGGGATTACCGCGATTTAGAAACCGAGATCGTGTGCAAAGACGGTTCGACGAAGACGATCGCTTGGTCCTCGAGAGCCAAGGAGAACCCCATCCCCGACTGGGCGTCCTGGATGATCGGCGTCGACATTACTGAACGCAAACGGGCTCAGGAAGCCTTACGCCAGAGCGAAGAAAGTCTGCGACGGTTGCTGGAGAGCTCTGAACAAGGCGTCTGGATCATCGACACGAACCACACCACTACCTTCGTCAACAAGCGCCTCGCATCCATGCTCGGCCTCACTGTAGAAGACATGGTCGGCAAGCCCGCGCAGTTGCGAGAAGGCGCTTCCGGAGACCTCCTGAGAGACCTCCTCATGAGCTCGCCCTCCGGTGGCGGCCGAGTCGCCTTCACCACTAAATTTAAGCGCGCCAACGGCCAGGAGATTTGGGCCCACGTCACCGTCAACCCGCTCTACACCTACGACGGCCTCCTCACCGGCCATGCCGCCGTTCTTACCGATGTGACGGCGACCAAGCTGGCAGAGCAGGCCCGAGAGACGTACCGGCAGGCCTACAACACGCTTTTGAACCACGTCAGCGACCGTATCATGCGGTTCAACCGAGAATTGACCTGCGTGTACGCGAACTTCGAACTCGACGTCCTGCCGGAAGACGACACACCCATCTTGGAAGGCCGATCTTGGGACGATTTAAAGCGATATATCAAGCCGGCTCCAGAGTGGTCTAAGGCGGTTAAAGACTGTCTCGGAAGCGGCGAGCGAGGCTATCTGGAGAGCTCCAAGATCGGCCCGGACGGCGGCACCGTTGTCTCGGTCATCTTCATCCCCGAATTCGGACCAGGCAACGTGGTTACCCACGTGCTCGCGGTGGCCTCCGCAACATCGGCGGTGGCACAAGCCCCAAAAGCTAGCTCGGCCACGTTGATTTAGGGGCTGCGGGTGGCGTCCGAGGTGCGTGCGGTGGGACGTGTGTTCATTGCCCCGCCGATGAACGCGGTTCATGTCTTCGGCAAAGGGCTAAATCAGGGCTCAAAGCGCTAAGACGTGGACGTCTTGCCTAAGGAGCAGACTTGGAGGTCCGCGCTCCTAACTCGGCGGCCATTCATCGTGCGTGATAAACCTAGGAGCGCGGACCTCCAGGTCTGCACCTTAGGCAGGACGTCCACGTCCCGCCCGACCTTCTACCGGACGCGAGCCCGCCGTCATCGAGGCTCAGGATAACAGCCTTTTAGAGAGAGTTGAGGGTCCCGGCCGCGGCCGGGCCCTCATTGAGCATCGGTTTACTGAATCTTATATTCAGTTCCGCCGTAGGTCGTGTCACTCGCAATCGCTCCGCTTTCCGGAGCGGAGGATGAGCCGCGGAGTCCGGCAAGCACGGTACCGGCGGCGATGGGAGGTCCATGAGTGACGAAGCCGTTCAGCTTGGAGGCCGCAACACTGACCGTGATCGTGTTGTTGGTCGCATCAACCGTGCCACTATCGGCGGTGCCCACCGTGGTGTAGGTAATGCTGCCACCCGAGGTGCGAACGGCGGTGCCGTACTGATAGGTGAACGTTCCGTCGTTGTTGGCAGTCGCCTGAACGAAGAACTGGTCACCTCTGTCGCTCACCGCATTCGAGTACAGGTTGGTGCCGTTGATGCCGCCGAACGGGGCGTTGGCGGCAAAGTTCATTCGCCACTTGCTGCCAGGAACTATGTCTGACAGAGATGACAGCTTC
>JANYLD010000133.1 GCA_025363835.1 Armatimonadota bacterium | reverse complement strand
CGACGGCGGACTCGGGCACATCGCCTTCAAAGTAAAGGCCGGTCGAGCCGATCAATCGAACGATTCCCTGTCCTGGGGTGACAACGGTTCCGGCCTGAACGGGCTTGCCGGCAATACGCCCGTCGTACGGAGCGCGGATTTGAGTGTCGGCCAGGGCCTGCTTTGCGATGTTAATCTGTGCCTGAGCCGTGTCCACCTGCGCTTTGGCAGTGAGAACCTGGTCACTCAGCAGAGGGTCAAGTTGCTTGGCCGCCTTGGCCTGGGCCAAGGTTCCCTGGGCACTGCGTACCGCTTCTTGAGCGACCATCAGATCTTCCGACCTCGTTCCCTCCTTGGTCATGACCCGGTTCTGGAGAGCGATGTTGTACTGGCTCAAGGCAGCCATGTAGGCGTTTTGCGATAGGTCCAGTTCAGCCTGGGCTAGCGCGCCCTGAGCGACGAGGTCCTTCTTTCGGGCCAAATCCTTTTGGGCCGTGTCGAGATTGGTCTTGGCCGTCTTCACCTGTGCGTCTATTTGGGCTCGTTCTTCCGGCCTTGCACCTGAGACTGCCTTCCTCAGGGCGGCTTGGGCTGACCTTAATTGGGCTTCCGCCGATTGAATGGTCGCAGACGTTTTGGCTGGACCGACGACGGCGTTTAGTCGCGCTTGTGCGTACTGGGCCTGGGCTCCACTCATGGCGGCGAGGGCCTGCTGAAGCTGGTTCTGGATGCTCGTGTTGTCCAGTGTCGCGAGCAACTGACCGACTTTAACGGTATCGCCGTCGTTGACATAGACGCTTGCCAGACGGCCGCTGGTTTTGGAGCCGATCTGCGTGTCTTGGCTCGTTGTCACATCTCCGGTGATGGACAGAGTCTGGCTCACCGTTTTGAACTGGACAGGCTCAACCGTAACCGGGCGGACCGGGTTCTCGATGAGCTGTTGAGTCTTTTGGGCTTGAGCCTGCTTGGCCCTATCCACGCACCCGGAAGAGGCCAACACGATAGTCGCAAGTGCTATCCAACCGAACTTCGCTTTCATATTTACTTAGTGCCTGTTCCCTGCCCCGTTGCCGCGGCGTTTGGATCATCCGCCGCGACGGCCTGCTGGAGCTGTGCAAAAGCCGTCAAATAGTTGTATCGTGCGTTCGCCAAAGACTGCTGGGCCTGGACTAGGGCCGTAAGGGCAGTGCTGACTGCGAGCGAGGTGCCCACCCCTGCCTTGAGCTGAACCTGGGCCAAACGGTACGTTTCCGCGGCCGCCGTTACCTGTGTCTGCGCGACCTCGAGAGTCGATTTGGCGTTCACGAGTCCCGTGATGGCCTGATTTACTTGAAGCGAAACGCCCAGTTGAAGCTGCTGCTCATTGATTTGCGCTTGCTTCTCATTCTCTTGAGCTTCCTTGACCCGGGCGTGAGTAAGGCCGGAGTCAAATATCGGCCAGGAGAGACCGAGGGTGGCAAACGCTGTAGAGGCGCGTGTGTTGCCGGCCGGAGCGAGGTTGCGGTCGAAGTTGGCGCTGAGATTGAGGGAAGGGGCTAGGCCCGCTCCTTGGATGCGGGTCAGCCATTTAAGCTCTTCGAGCTGGTATTCGATGGCCTTGATTTCAGGGCGCCTGGACTCCGCAGCTTGGACGAGAGAGCTTTCATCGGCGGTGACGCTGGGAAGAGTCGTCGGCTCCTCCACGTCAAAAGGGTTCTCGATTGCCCTCCCAATGGTGTTGTTCAGACTTTCCTTGGCGAGGGCTAAACCTGATTGGGCGGCAATGAGGTCGGACTGGGATTGGGCAAGCTGGGCTTGAAGCCTCAGCACGTCGACGTGAGCGACAACGCCGGCCGTTTCTTGTTGCTGCTCGGTCGTGACGGCCTGCTTGGAGTTGGCCACTTCTTGCTGTGCGACACCGACAAGAGCTTGAGCCCTCAGCACTCCATAGTAGGCAGTGCGGACATCTAGGTTGAGCACATTTTCCGTTGCAGCCAAGTTCTCTCTGGATGCGTTGACGGCGGCTCTTGCACCGGCAACTCCCTTGCTCAGGGTTCCCGTAATGTCGATCGGCATTGTGAGCTGCGCGGTCGCCTGCTTTTGGTCGATCGGCTGAATAACTGTGGTCCCGCCTCCACCGCCGCCGCCGGAGGTGGTAGCCGTAATCCCTCTGTCAAACCGCGTGTACGAGCCACCAAGGACCACTCTGGGTCCGAGCAGACCTCGTGCTTCGTTCACCCGGTCTTGGGCTTGGCGGAGTTGGCTTTCCGAAGTCTTGACGTCAAATGCGTTGGAGTGGGCGATCTCTAAAGCCTGGTCGAGCGTCATAACCGGGCCAGATTGAGGGGCCGACTGAACTGGGGTAGCCACGGGCGTAGCCGGGGTCTGCATAGCTGGAGCCGCAGGAACAAGTGCAGGTGCTGGGACGGGCTGCTGGACCGGCGTTTGGGCGAAGACAAGGAGAGCCGCTAGGGAGGGAATTGTCACTTGGCTATAACCTCTTTGTCCTCGAGATTGTTCAGGTGCTCCAGCGACGCTTGGACTTCAGCGAGGAACTGCTGGGCTGCTTCGATTTTGAAAACCATAAGTCCATCATGGAGCGGGTGCTTCATCACCAGCAACTTATCGCCTGCGTGAAACCCTAACTCTTCCCGAGCGTCGGCGGGGATCACAATCTGCCCCCGCTCACCGACGGTAGCCGTACCGTAAAAACAATGCACTGAAGACACTCTCCCGTTTTCGCCCTGAGATTTCATACTTTTCATACATATTGTACTTTTTAGAACTGTATGAGTCAAGCCTTTCTGTATGAATTGCTCGGCTTGAGAGTGGAGTGTACGCGTCCGGCCCGCGTCACTCTGGGCCTTTTGGGGGTGCATCGCGTGTTAGTCGATCCGCTGGTGGGGGATTTCGACAGGTTCTTTGGCTTTCTCCACGGTTGGTGAGGGCCAGACGTGGACGTCTAGCCTAAAGAGCGGACCTGGAGGTCCGGGTCCTAACACGGCGTCAACTCCATGGACTTCGGCAAAGCTGGGAGCGCGGACCTCCAGGTCTGCA
>JANYLD010000128.1 GCA_025363835.1 Armatimonadota bacterium | reverse complement strand
GCGAAGATTTCAAGCTGAGGCTTCGTGTTGACCTGGGCCGTGGGGGTGAGGAGGATGGCCTGGTTGGTCTGCTTGGCGTCGGTCTTCTGGGCGTCTTCGTAGACGAAGATCTTGCCATTGAAGACGCCGATCGCATTGCCGCCGAGGATGCCTTTGTAGACTTCGAAGGAGTTGCAGTTGGGGACGGCGTGGTCGATTCTTGTGTGGTTGTCGACGAGCTGGTCGCCGGTGCCGACATAAGCGCCATTCAGCCAGGTCTCGGCGTGCTCGCCGCCGACCCAGAAGTTTAGGTCAACTCGGGCCGTCTTGGAGCCGAGTTGGGCACTGTTGGAGGTCAGGACGGAGTCGGCGTCTTGTTGCGCGGCGACGGTGGCGACGTGGATGGCTTCATCGCTCTCGGCCTGGAACCGGGTGTGCTCCAGGTGGGCGGCCTTGTTAACCACGATTTCCGTAACCGCGTTGGCAAAGTAGCGTCCGCTGAGGCCGATGTGGCTTTCCAAGACCTTGGCCTGAGCGCCTTCCTCGAGGACGATGAGGAGGCGTGGATGGCTGGCGAAAGGGCCGTGATCCGCACGGTTGGCGAAGAGGACGTGGATAAGGCCCTCGACGACGACGTTCTTGGGGACATAGATGAACGCGCCCTCGCTAAGATAGGCGGTGTTGAGCCAGCGGAAGCGCTCGTCGTTGGTGCTGCCGAGCTTGTCGTCGAGGATGTGGACCTTGCCGAGGTGCTTGAGGACCAGCTCTTCGTGGGTTTCCAGCGCGGTTTGGAGGGTGGAGAAGATCACTCCCTCGGGCAGAATTCCTTCAATTCCAAGCTCTGGGGCGTATTCGCCGTTGGCGAAGGCGATGGTGATCCCTTGGATCTTGTCGACGGTGGTGTTGGCTAGGTCTGTTCGGAAGATGTTGGAGCCGTATGCCGGGAGGAACTCCATCTCGCGCAGGTCGACGAGCGGGGTGTATTTGAACTCTTCGTCCTTGTGGGTGGGAAGGCCCACTTTTGCGTATCGCTCCATCGCGTCGTCTCGCAGGCGCTGCAATGCGGGCGGGCCGTAGGTGGCCAGCAAAGTTCGGATCTGATCGTGGTTCGCTATCAGGCTATGGGGCTTTTCTTGGGTCAACATTTGCTCGGGTCGTAAATCGTAAATGGTAAATCGTAAATGGTAAATCGTAAATCGTAAATCGTCGGAAGGGAGTTTCACGCAGAGGCGCAGAGAACGCAGAGACGCGGAGGGTTCTTGTGCCGTTCTGCATCGCGTGGATCATGCCTGGACCGCCAACTCCTCTTCGATCCAGCCGTAGCCTTTTTCTTCAAGTTCCAACGCGAGTTCCTTACCGCCGCTCTTGACGATTCGGCCTTCGACGAGGACGTGGACGAAGTCGGGGACGATGTAGTTGAGAAGGCGTTGGTAGTGGGTGATGACGAGGAAGGCGCGGCCTGGCGAGCGGAGGGCGTTGACGCCCTGGGAGACAATTCTTAGGGCGTCGATGTCGAGGCCGGAGTCGGTTTCGTCAAGAACGCAAAGGGTGGGCTCCAGGACGGCCATCTGGAATATCTCGTTTCGCTTCTTCTCGCCGCCACTGAATCCTTCGTTGACGCCGCGGGTTAGGGTGTTGGGGTCAAGTTCGAGCAGCTTTGCTTTCTCCCGGATCATCTTCATGAACTCCATCGGAGGCACTTCCGGTTGGCCGTTGTGTTTACGGATGGCGTTGAGGGCGGCGCGGAGGAAATAGCTGTTGCTGACGCCGGGAATCTCGACGGGGTATTGGAAGGCCATGAAGACGCCTTCAGCCGCGCGCTCTTCCGGATTCATGTCCAAGAGGTCTTTGCCGTTCAACGTCACGGAGCCTTTGGTGACCTCGTATCCGCCTCTCCCGGCGAGGACGCTGGCGAGGGTGGACTTGCCGGAGCCGTTCGGCCCCATGATGGCGTGGATCTCGCCCGGGTTAACAGTCAGGTCGATCCCTTTGAGGATTTCGCGGTCTTCTACGACGTTGGCATGAAGGTTTTGAATCTGGAGCATAAGTAAAAGGGGGAGTAAAAAGCGGCGCTATTTCTCCCTACGATCTATTGTGGCGTGAAAGTACACAAAAGAGTCAAGTTTCGTGGGACCTTGTTGGATTGCTTGATTGTTTGAGTGCCTATTGCTCGATTTTGTATTGGCCGCAGGCGGCCGCTCGGCATGGGCAAGGTGCCCGGAGTTTTGTGTAACAGTCAATGTAAGATGAGAGCGTGCTGCCTACATTTGAAGCCGTGGCTGAGCTAAATAAGGCCGGAGTCAAATACGTAGTCGTCGGCGGTGTAGCGACCGTCCTTCACGGCCACCCTCGGCACACGGACGACATCGACTTTGTAGTGGCTCTTGACCATGAGAACGCGCTCGGAGCGGTTAAGGCAATCATGTTCGCTGGCTTCGCCCCAAAAATTCCAATTGATCCCGAGGATTTTGCGGACGAGGAGATCCGTCAAACTTGGATCGAGGAAAAGAACATGTTGGTGCTTGGATTCAGGCATAAGACGGACCCTTTCCAGCATATCGACGTCTTCGTGAGCTACCCCATAGATTTCGACAGGATGTACGATGATTCCGAGGTCAAAGAGGCCTATGGAATGCCTGTCAGGGTGTGCTCACTTGACGACCTGATTCGTCTAAAACTCTTGGCGGGGCGGCCAAAGGACTTAGAGGACGTACGCATTTTGGAGATGATTCGTGAGTCAGAAGCTTGATAAAGAGAAGACCGATGCGGCGTTTGCTGCCCATGAGCGGGAGCAGATTCTGTTTACGGCGCGGAATACGACGCCGGATGACCGTATCCGCTGGCTTGAGAGCTCTGTCGAATTTGTGCGGATGGTTGTGACTTCGCGGCTGAAGGAGGGACTGCCTGTGGTCCTCGACTCTTCCAAGGGACCCATTAGAGAGCTTCCCCAGTGACCAGGGATGCTTGGTCAAGTGAGATCAGCACCTTTTAAAAGCGAGCGTCCGACTTTGAAGCTGCCAGAAGAAGGAATCTCCTTCTACGACTTGGCCCGAACCCAGAACATGATGCCCTGGCCGCCTCCGTTTGCTTGGGTGAGCCGCTAGGTGTCGTCGGCAACGCATAGGTCTCCTAGGCTGGCGAGAAGCTTCAGGGCGGAATCCCGTTCCACTGGTTCAGTGTCGCCGGCCGATTGTTCTTGTGCAACAACCGACCAGTATTGATGTTCTTGGTGGTATTTGGTGAGGTCCGCAGCGACCTGCTCGACCGTTCGCCCGTCGACAACGGTCGGCTTCAACACGATCTTCTGCTCGAGCTCATACCAGGAGCCGGAAACTGTATGGCCTAGCTCACTCGAATCAAATGTTGAATCGCCTCTGATGCGGAGATCGTTGGTGGTTCTCGTGATGAGGGCGTTAAGCAAAGGTGAGGTGGAAGGATTCTTGAGTTGCTCGTGACCAATCCATGTCCCTACCGCGAACTTGGCCACCGTGCTGTATTAAGGCGAACTTCCCAGTTTTGGCGCGGTCGCCCGCAAGGGCTGCGAGACCGGCGCTACACGGCAGGACACGGCGAGGATTGAACCAAATAGTAGACAATCCAACGCCTTGATGCTAGCCACCGCATCTTAATTACGGAACGACACCGGGGAGCGGTTGCAGATCGGGTTACATAGAGCCCATGCAAAGTCTTCTCGATGTTTGGCTCTTCACTCGCGAAAGGCTTAAGCCTGCATACAAGGATTTGACCGAGCAGCAGCTTCTTTGGCGGCCCCACGCTGACGCTCATAACATTGGTGAACTCCTGTATCACATCGCAGGAGCCGAGCATTACTACGCTTGCCGGATTGACGAGCGGGATCCCAGGTCTACGGAGTGGGAGGAGAAGCTGGATAGGGCGGTGACGGACGGATTCTTGCGACAGTTGTCTGTTCCCGTGACCGACGAAGATATCAAGATGGAACTGATTGAGCAGGCGCTGGAATTCACCGCCTTAGAGATACGGCCGATTTTGGAAACTCCTACCGAGAAGCAGATGCAGCAGGCCTATATCAGTCCGATCGGTGACCACCTGAACGGTTATCAAGGGGTGATCCGCCTCGTGCAGCACGCTGGGTACCACACCGGGCAGATTTGGGTTTATCGGATGGATCCGCGGTTTCCATCGAGTTAAGTGTCGAGTGTTGAGTATTGAGCATTGCGATCGCGACGATGTTGGTAGGTTTTGAGGTTGCTGCATTTAACTGAAGACGAAGTGCGGGAGGCTTTGCCTTGGGGCGAGCTAATTTCGGCGATGGAGGTTGCCCTCGCAAGTCTTTCGAGCGGTACGGTCGTCCAGCCGTTACGTCAGTGGCTGCCCGCGAACGAAGGACGCGGATTTTGGGGCGTCATGCCCGCGGCAAGCCAGGACGCGATGGGGATTAAGCTCGTTAGCTTTTATCCTGAGAACGCCGATTTAGGCCTCCCGACCGTAATGGCGCTGGTCTTGCTTGTTCGGCCAGAGACCGGTGAGCCGATTGCGATTCTTGACGGCAACGCGTTAACTGCGAGGCGAACGGCGGCTGTTTCGGCTGCGGTTACAAAGCGTCTTGCCGCGCCCGACAGCAAGGTGCTGGCCATTCTCGGAAGTGGTGCTGAGGCGCAAGCGCACTTTGACGCGCTTAGCTTCGTGTGCAATTTTGAAGAGGTCCGCGTCTGGAGTCGGACTGGAGAGAATGCGGTCCGGTTTGCGGAGAAGAATGGGGCTATTCCGATGGAGACGGAGGCGGCTGTTCGCGGGGCCGATGTCATCGTGACTGCTACAGGTTCGCGAACGCCGGTGTTGCAAGGTTCCTGGCTTAAGCCTGGCGCTCATGTCAATTCGATTGGCGCACCGATGGCGACTTGGCGTGAATTGGATGACGATGCTATGGCGAATGTGGTCGTCGTGGAATCACGCGAGGCTGCGATGGCGGAGTCGGGCGACGTCATCCTTTCCGGTTGCGAAATCCGGGCTGAAGTTGGCGACATATTCGCGGGCAAATGCTCGATTCCTAGTTCCGAGACGACGATCTATAAGTCGGTTGGAGTGGCGATCGAAGATGTGGTTGCGGCAAACCTGGCGGTGGAATCTTTCGTTGGAAAGCACCGCTGAACTTAGACTCCGGATGGGAGCGACGGGTGTTGTTGACACCACCTCGCTCCCTTGAGAGGATTAGGACCGGTGACTCCTGTTGTAGGCGGTTCGCAAAGCTTCAATCTCACCCGCTTGATTGTCATTTCGGTAACGCAGCCATAGCGGTACCGAATAGTCGGGATAGTCGCCGGCGAAAGGCTTAGCGGCTATGGTGACGTTGACCGGGTTGCCCGAAGTGGTGATCGCCACATTCGGCCTTGTAGTGAACGTCCTGGTTTGGAACTCCACCTCGAGGTTCAGGGAGCTTTGCGGCTGCCTCGGCTCAAGTGGCGCCCAGGTGCAGAAGGCCAGATGGTGTTGGCCAAAGGTCATCTCGGCGGCGAGATCGTCCGCAAAGGAGCTGACGAAGCCGGGAGTATAGTCGCTTAGCCGCAGGTAGGTCGTTCCATTCTCGTCGCGAAGCTCCGTGGGAGCAAATGCGGTCGAACTGGACGCGGGGTCTAACTTGAGAGAGGTCGTGTAGGCGATGGTTACAGTGCCGCTGCCGTTGACTTCCACGTCACGGACTTCCGCCGTGTTTGAGCCCTGAGTGGCAGTGGTCAACGGGGTTGACCAGGCAGCCTTTAGTTGCGTTCTTTCGGCGGGCAAGTTTCGGAGTAGCGTGGCTTGGCCGTGGCAAGGCTCGAACATGTGGCTATCCATGGTCACGTTGAAAGCAAAGTCTTCTTTGTTGACGTAGTCTCCTCCCTCAGGCGCCTTGCTGGTCGTGGTTGAGGTTATCGGCAAGTCTGTTTGCTTGTCGACCAGGACCTCGCAGCGCTCATCAGGAGCGGGGGTGCGAGGATCGGAGTGGCGCTCAATGACCAATTTGTAGGTCGGTCGTCCGTTCAAATCTGGATTAGGCTCCAGCTTGGAGGTTAGGCCGGCTTCATCAAAACTCATCTGGCTCTTAACAAAGTCCACGGCGGTGCCGTCGTGGGCCATCCAAACTGGCTCCGCATAGGGCTCGATGGTGGCCACGGTCTGGCCCTCGTCCCACTTATAGAACTGATCGTTCTTCACGAGCGACCACACCGGATGGCTGCTTTCCAGCCGGCTGTGCATCAGCCACTCGCCGTTCTGGTAGTAAATCTGCTGGAGGAGGGCTTGGTCTTTGCCAACGTAGGCGCTAACCTGCATGCTCTGCGCATTGCTAATCGCGTCCTGCATTCGTCTCAGAGCGCTTGCTTCACTTCTTCGCGGATACAGAGCGACTAGACTGAAGACGGCAAGTGTAGCCGCGGCGGCAAGTCCGAAGGCCCATTTCGGACGCAGGGAATTGGGTTGCGCTTTCGCCGGCCCGATTGACATCGCGCGGTAGCGCAATTTATCGGAAGCGGAAATTCCGCTTACAGTTGAATTCATCAAGGCGCTCAGCTTTTCTTCGTTCACTTTGTTTTTCTCCTTCATGCCCGTGTGTCCTCGACCAAATGGCCTCCCTCTTTTGCAAAGGCATCGCGCGCTCTCTGAACCAGACTTCTCGCCGCCATTCGGCTCTTTCCGATCACCTGGGCGATCTCCTCGGCTGATAGGCCGTGGATGTACTTCAGGAGAAGGACTTCACGGTAGATCTCTGGGAGCTTGGAAAGAACCTCTCGGACGGCAAGCGCGTGCTCCGGGGCAGGCGGACGGGCCGAAACGAAAGCGAGGTCTTGGAGGGCAAGAGTGTCTGGTCCCCGCTGCCGGCGTGTGCTGCGGTAGTGCTCCGCCACCTTGCGGCGGGCGATTCCCAGGAGATAGAGCTTGGGCTCTCGCATCGAGGACAGGCCCCCACGCACCTGAACTGCGGCCTGGAGGACCTCGATTGCGACGTCCTCCGCTTCTTCGACCGAACCGAGCCTTGCGTAAGCGTAGCGGACGAGGTCGTCCAGATACGCTAGGCGCGGATCGCTCTCAGATTCTGCGAGTTTGATACTCAGGTCATGTGCGACTACCACTGAAGGCTCCTCCCCATTGGGCATGTTCGCTTAACCTTCGTGATAGAGAGACGAAATGCTTCGGGGAAGTATCAAGTTTTAAGCGTCAAGTATCGAGTGTCGAGGTGACCTCGACTCCTGCTCACTCAATACTCGACACTCAAAACTCAATACTCGCTTTTCACTTCGTGCTGACGGCGCGGCCGTTGGAGGCGGGGAGTTCTTCCTCGTGGAAGGTGAGTTTGATGCCTCGCTTTTGAAGCTCTTCTACGAACTTCTTCCCGGGGACGGCGTTTTCGTAGCGGACGGCGCCGGCGGGGCAGTGGCCTTCTGCAACGTGGATGGCGTTGATGGCGGTTGAGAAGCCGGTCATGCGCTCCATCGCGCTGAAGCCTGTAATTTCGTCTTGCTTGTCGTGGATGTCGATTTGCATCTTAACCCGCTTGCCTTTCTTGCTGCCGACGCCGATGCCTCGGACGAGGATCTGGTCTTGGTCGGCGGGGTCTCGGAGGCCCTCGCCCATGAGCTTGCAGAAGACTTCTCGGGGGATGGACTCGCCAGATCTTGTTTTGACGGGTTTGTCATCCCAGAAGCCGAAGTCGAGGAAGATCCGCATGCGCTCGCAGTGGCCAGGAAAGCGGATGGTTTTGTACTCGTAGGAGTCGACCTTGCCCTCAAACGTGAAGGGGGCGGTGGAGGCGCCGCCTGAGGTGTGGAAGGCTTCCATCTGGCCAAGTCCGTCCAGGTGGATGGTCTCCAACTCGGTGAGAGTGTCGACCTGGGAAAGCTTGCCGTCTCGAATGACGTCTGAGCGGCCCATGTACTCGGTGACGAGGCCCTCCACGTTGAACACGAGCTTGTAGTTGAACGGCGGCTTGGGGTGCTGAGGGAGGCCACCGCAGTACATCTTCACGGACTCGGTTTCGTCCAGCGACTCCATGAAATAGGTGGCGATGTTGTTGACGAGGCCGGGGGCGAGCCCGGTGTCAGGCACGATTGTGACGCCGGCTTCTTTGGCCATGTCGTCGACTTTGAGGGTTTCCCAAGTGACGTTGGTGTCTCCGCCCATGTCCAACATGTGGGTCTTGGACTTAACTGCGACGGCGGCCACTCGAGGGTGCATCCAATAAGGGACACAGCTCACGACGACATCGACCGGGCTGAGGAATCTGTGGAGCGATTCGGGGTCTAAGGCGTCCACTAGTGCGGCCTTGCAAATGTTGCGCCCGACCAGAGAATTCACGCGGGCGGCGTTTTGCTCAGCCTGTTGGAGTGACATGTCACCCATCAGGATCGTTTCAGGATCAGTAAATTTGGCAAGGTCATACGCTACGGCCGTTCCTTGCATACCGGCACCAAGAATCGCAAAGGTTTTCTTCATTGAAAATCGCGTACCGGGCTCGTTAAAGCGGCCGGTCCTAGGACCAGAGGTTACCCAGTGGCGTAAAAACGCGTCTAAGTCTATAGGCACGAAAAAGGTGGTCGCTTGACTCACGCCTCCCGAGAGTTCAGGTGGCCACCTTTTTTGTGATTGCTCGATTCTTGATTGCCGATTGCCGATTGCCGATTGCCGATTGGATTCAGGATTCAGGATTCGGGATTCGGGATTCGGGATCCCGTCTTCCCCAATCGAGCAATCTATCACGCTGCCGCTCCATCTGGCAACGCGCCCACCGGCTTGTCATAGACTTCAGCAGGCATTTGGACGTCTCGATATCTTCGATCGATAAACCCGGCTGCGCCGGCGATGGTCATCACCCCGCCCATCAGAAGGAACGATCCTTGGAGGCCGAAACGGCTTAGGGAGAGGCCGGCGCCGGCCATGCTGAGGGGCATGACGCCGGTGGTGACCATCTCTTTTACTGAGTTCACCCGTCCGCGATACGCATCTTCCACGCTAGCCTGTAGGTATGTGGTCATAGGGATATCGCCGGCAGCCACGATGATGCCGCAGATGAAGTTCAGAGCTACGAAGATCCCAAGCACGGGGAAGGCCATGATGGCGATGAAGACTCCGACCAGAAGGAGCTCCAAACTGAAGATCATGGTTGGGCGTCGGATTCGCATGCGCGCGCCGATTAGGCTGCCTAGAATCATTCCTGCGAAGAATGTGAACTCGAACCACATGAGCGTCTGCGGCTTGCCGCCGAACCACTGGGTGTTGGCAGCCACATACACGACAAAGAACGGCGCCACGCCGATACGGAAGGCCGCGAGGAGGATGATAAAGACCTTCAAATCTCGACGGCTGCGGATGTAGCGGAGGCCAGATTTGAAATCTTCAAGGGGATGCTTATCCCCTTCGTGTTTTCGATCTGGGACGATCGGGGGCAATTTGGAGACGAACAAGGCCGATACCGCGAAGGAGAGCGCGTTCACCATGAGGAGGAGGGCAAAAAAGTTCAGCGGGCTCAAGACATAAAGCTGCGCGATCACCGTCGCTGCGAAGGCGAGGCCCATGAGACCGACGATGTTGAATGTGCTGTTGCTTAGCGCGTTGGCCTGGATCAGCAATTCCGGAGGCACCAAGTTTGGGATCGATGCGCTTTTGGCGGGCGTGAAGAAGCACCGCATCGTGGAGAGCGCGAAGGGAATGAGCAGGAGGGTCCAGGCGGGCGGCTTGCCGTGCGATGCCTCGACGACGAAGGCGAAAGCGATCAAAGCAGCCGCGCTCGAGAGGTCGGACAGCAGCATGATCCGCTTGCGATCCATTCGGTCGGCGATGACACCGGCGTAGGGACCGATCAGGAGGTACGGCAGCATCTCCATCGCGCCGACGTAGCCGACCATGGCGAACGACCCGGTCAGGCGCTGAGCCATGAACATGAATGCGACGTAATAGATGGAGTCGCCGAGCTGTGATATGGCTTGTCCGAGCCATAGGTCACGAAATGAACGTATGCGTAAAACTTCTCTGAATGACATGAATCCCTTCCGAATGCAAGCAAGCGTGGCGGAGATGCCACGATGAGCGTCGATATCGCGATAGAGCAGGTCCCGGGGGACCGGCCCCGGAAGGTTAATTTGCCAACATCAGGTTTTAGTATAACGCGGGGTTGGCGGGGGACTAGGACCCTCCGGGGATGTGGGATGTGGGATGTGGGATGTGGGATGTGGGATGTGGGATGTGGGATGTGGGATGTGGGATGTGGGATGTGGGATGTGGGATGTGGGATGTGGAGCGGCCGATTTTTTGGAGTGCGGTGCTTTAGCGCCGCTTTAACCGAGGGCTTTAGCCCGACA
>JANYLD010000081.1 GCA_025363835.1 Armatimonadota bacterium | reverse complement strand
CGCGGCTGAGGAGTGCGATTCATTCGTTCCCATCTATTGTTTTATGCCCGATCATCTCCATGTCTTGATCCGAGGTCGGAGCCCAAACGGCCGGCCAAAGCAGGCGATGGACCTCTTCAAGGGCCGCACGGCATCTTGGTTTGTGGACAATCACCCGAACATCCATTGGCAAAAGGACTATTACGACCACATCATCCGCCGCCGAGATGATTGGAAGGGCCACGCAAGATATGTCCTGCTCAATCCAGTCCTGGCGAATCTCGTCGAGGATCCTTTCGCCTATCCTTTTACGGGCTGCATCGGCGCCGATTTGCACGAGGTCTTCTGGGATCTTTCGGACATGTGATCGATAGTTGAAGTTTGCGCGACATATCGGCGCGGCTACGGGTGGTTATTGGCATTTCCCAGCCAGCTTGCGTGCGCGCGGACCTTTGCGGGTTCTTCGCGACGTAAAGACGCGGCTACGGGTGGCGTCTCCAAACGGTCCGCATTTCTTCCAGCCTCGCGTTGCCGTAAAGGTGGACAGGCGCCCAGCCGATAATTCCCCCATGAGCAAACTCTGGCTGCTGATCCTGCCCGCCATGCTGCTCGTTACCGCCTGCGCGTCCGCGCCCGTAAGTGTCATCAAACCAGAGTCGCAAAAGCTTCACAACGGCATGCAACCGGAAGAAGTCCAAGCCATCTGCGGCAAGCCAACCCAAAGCTTCACCGACCCGCTCAGCGGCTCTGCCATGTGGGATTACAAGGACGAGAAAGTCGGCGACCACATGATCGTCATGTTCAACATGGACGGCGTGGCGCGGGTTACGTACTCGGCGAGCTCGTAGGGATTGCTCGATTTTTCATTGCCGATTGCTTGATTATTCGGGGGATGCAGGATTCAGGATTCAGGATTCAGGATTCCGGATCGTGTTTCCTGCCAAATGAACCCAAGCTCCAATCTGCATTCTTGAATCTTGCATCCTGAATCCTGCATCTCCCCCAAAAAAACAATCGAGCAATCGGCAATCAAAAATCAGCAATCAAAGTGAGCCCAATCGCGCATCATAAACGAATGCTTCCCGCAGCCAGAAGTGCCCTTGACGACCTCATGGCCGGCAACCTCAGATTCCGCACCGGCAATCCCAATCACCGCACCTACGCACTGGAGCATCTGGAAGACCTCGCGAACGGTCAAAAGCCCATTGCCGCCGTGGTCGCGTGCATGGACAGCCGCGTGGCTCCCGAGATCGTCTTCGACCAGCCTCTGGGAAGCATTTTCGTAGCCCGCGTCCCCGGCAATGTGGCTTCGGACAGCGCCAAGTGGATGCTGGAGCTGGCGGTCGGAGAAATGCATGTCCCTCTCGTCATGGTCGTTGGGCACACTGGCTGCCTGGCGATCGGCCAATTGCTCGATGGAGATAAAGGTGGCCCTGGCGGAGCCCTCAGACAAGAGATCCAGTTCGCCGTGTTCGAAGCAAAGTCGAGGAACCCGGCTGACCTCTACCGAGAAGCCGTTATTCAAAACGCGAAGCACACGGTGGAGAAGTTAAAGAGGGATAGCTTGGCCGTATACCAGGCAATTGAAAATAAGCAATGTGAGATCGTTTCCGCCCTCTATGAAATGAAAACCGGCGAGGTACATCTCGTGTGAGAGACCCCGCCGGGTGGGGACGGAGACAAGTCCGAACGGATCAGAATGAACCCGAATCAGGAGTCGTCGTGAACTGATCGCGGCCCTTCGCCGCGCGCCGATCCGCTGTGCAAATCCGGATAGCGAAAACCGCCATACCGAAAAGACAAGCCAGAGCTGCCATCTCAGTGCCGATTGCCTGCAAGATTCGAGTAGTTTCCATTTACTTTTCCTTTGAGATCACCCATCTGGGTTGAATCCATAGAGTGCATGCAGCCCATGCATCGGTGAACCCATGGGTCCAAAGTCCCGGTTTGTGGTTTGTGGTTGGTGAGTCAGGCTATTCCCCTCTCCTTGCGAGGCAACGAGCGGGGGGAGGCTTCTCCCCTTGTGCCGATGTTTGTGCGGCAGAGGGGGAGAGCGACGGAGGAGCAGAGGGGGTTGAATTTCGAGGGTCCAGGGGCGGGGTTTCCGGTTCGGACACGGTTCTCAACGTCTCTGCCGACTCAAAATCCCGCGTCACTCCAAACAAACCACCAACCACAAACCACCAACCACAAACCACTAACCACCACCCGCCAGTGAAGCCCTCCGGCGATTTATGATTTACGATTTACTATTTACGCGCCAAGCGCTACAATAGACACATGTCTACAGAAACCGAAAGCCTGAAATCCCTGCAGACCATCCCCAACATCGGGAAGTCTCTCGCCAAAGACCTCTACGACCTCGGCTACCGAGCCCCCCAAGACCTGCGCCAACAAGACCCCAAGCGCATGTATGACAAGCTCTGCGCCCAGACCGGAGAACGCCAAGATCCCTGTGTCCTCGACACCTTCATGGCCGCCGTGCACTACGCCAACACGGGCGAGGCCAAGAAGTGGTGGGACTTTACGCCCGAACGCAAGGCAAAGCATCCCGTGCTCCCGCAACCCACATCCTGAACTCGCTCAAAACCCGTTCCTCGCCCCGATTTAGGTGCAACAAAGTTGACCGAAAAAATGCACTAAAGCCGAGCGGGCGGCGGTAATGTCTCGGAATGCGGTTCTCTCGCGCGCTCTGGGTTTTCTCCAGCCTCCTCGTCTTTTCCGCCCCTGGCTTAACCGCCGATAAAGGGCCGGGCAACATGAACGCCATCACGGCGAACAGGCTCTACGCCCATCTGCAATTGGTCTCGTCAGACGAGATGGAAGGAAGAGACACCCCTAGCCGCGGCCTCAACACCACCGCCAAATACATCGCCTCCGAGCTCATGCAGTGGGGCGTCAAGCCGATGGGTGACGACGGAACCTACTTCCAGAGGGTGCCCCTCCTAAATCCAACGGTGAATCCAACGGGCACAACCACCAACCTTGCCGGCGCCGATCTCAAATACGGCGATGACTACTATGCAGCCGCCGTTCCAGGTTCCGCCGAGGGGCAAGTGGTCTTCATGGGCAGCGCATGGGAAAACACCGGAGCGCCCGACGATCCCTACACCAAGATCGACGTAAAGGACAAAATCATCCTGTCGGTTCAGGGCGCCCCCGATGGCGTCAGCCGCGCAGATATCAGATCGGGCAAGGTTCTCACCCCACAGGGTGCCGCTGCCAAGTACGGTGCCAAGGGCCTCATCTTTATCTATGCCGGAGACGGTAGCGACTGGGACAACACGGTCAAGCTCTCGTTAACCGGCAGTGCTCTGCGACCCGCTTCCACGGCGACGACTCCAATCCCGCCGTACGTAATCGTCAAGCCGCAAGCCCTGACAGGTCTTCTCCAAGGCGAGAGCCTCAGTCCAGCGGACCTGGAGAAGCATTTCACCGATAAGCTGTTCGGCGCTCCGTTCGCGCTTCAAGCAAGCAAGACCGCTAAGCTCAGCATTGCCACCGACGACAATACGATCAACACCCAGAACGTGGTCGGCGAAGTGGAAGGGACGGACTCGATGCTTCGTAACGAGTTCGTTGCGGTCGGCGCTCACTACGACCACCTCGGCATGAAGAAGTCCGGCACGGGAGACCTCATCTTCAACGGCGCGGATGACGATGGCTCCGGAACCGTCTCTATCCTCGAGATCGCTCACGCCTTCGCCGAGGGCCCCAAGCCGAAGCGAAGCATCCTCTTCGTCTGGCATTGCGGGGAAGAGAAGGGCCTTTGGGACTCCGCGTACTTCACCGGCCACCCAACCGTCCCCATCACCAGCATCGTCGCCCAGCTCAACATCGACATGATCGGCCGCAGCAAGAAGCCGGGCGACACAAACCCCCTTAACAAGGTCCTCACCGGGCCGGATGCCATCTACTTAGTCGGCACAACCCGAATGAGCAGCGAGCTCGGCGCGGAAGCCAAGGATGTCAACAAGCGTCTCTACAACCTAGCCTACGACTTCACCTACGACGATCTCAACAACTCGGAGCGCATCTTCTTCCGCAGCGACCATTACAACTACGCGTCCCACGGGATCCCGATCCTCTTCTGGTTCGACGGGGTCCATGAGGACTACCACCGAGTCAGCGACGAAATCCAGAAGATCGACTTCCAAAAGATGGAAAAAGTAGCCCGCACCGTCTACGCCACCGCGTGGGATGTAGCCAACCGCAAAATCCGCCCCAAGGTCGACCTGCCGCTACCCGCCGGCACCGCCCGATAGCATGCTCGTCGCCGCCCTTTTCCTGCTTCGATCACAAGCAAGGCCTCTCGTCCTCACTGCCGAGGACAGGGCGGTGATTGAAGCAACGATGCCGGAAAAGGAACGCAAATGGGGTCACAGGATCTGGCTGGTTGAGGACACTCTCGAGTCTTCGCGCTTCGGACGGATGTTGGGTCACGAGGACAGGATTCCAGCCTACGTCCAAGCCATGCTCAAACGCGATGCGAAATCGATAAAGCTAAAGAACTACACACCCTCCTGGGCAACCTTAACGGTGACATCTGCGACGGCCAAGAGTTGGAAGGAGCCGAGCCCGAGAACGCCGAACGGCCGCTACTTCGCCTACCTTTCGCTGCCGGGATACAATAAGGATCACACCGTTGCTGCCTT
This sequence comes from Armatimonadota bacterium, assembly GCA_025363835.1. Classification (GTDB taxonomy): domain Bacteria; phylum Armatimonadota; class Fimbriimonadia; order Fimbriimonadales; family Fimbriimonadaceae; genus JANYLD01. Next base: position 4,224 of record JANYLD010000081.1, on the reverse strand, counting down.
GTGCGTTGCCGCCTGGACATGGCTTGACGGAATGCATGAGGGCGGAGAAGACACGATCCTCAAGATGCGAAAGATCAACGGCAAATGGCGCATCGACGCAACGATCAAGGCAATGAGGGCCTGAACTCCCTTCCCCTTGTCCTGGATGATTCGTGCCAGGAGAGGGGGAAGGGCTGGGGATGGGGGTTCCGGGACGCGAATCGGCGCGTGCTTACGTATTCAAGCGAAACGTCAAGCTAGAGTCGAGCATCTCAAAGCCTCCCAAAAGCGTATCTTTACAAGAGACCTTGTACAACAACGGCGAAGAATTCGAACAGCTCTTCACGGATGGCTGGCGCGACCCTGGCGACGACTGCGCCAGGCTCGGCTACTACATCGTCATGGCCCTCTGCTTCGTCATGGGCCCCCTCATGGTCTGGTTTGGCATCTTCATGTTCAGAGGCGGCCCGGAGCCCACAAATGACACCAGGCTCCGCGCGTTTGGCATCCTTTTCGGCCTCCTCGGACTTGCGACCGGCACGGCCATGCCGATCTTCGCCTACTTCTTTTTTAAGAAGGAATCCAAATACTGGAACCTGAAGAAGATGACCGCGGACCGTGTAGTCGCCGGAGGCATGCTCTTCGGCATCGCCGTCATGTGGATCGGACTTAGGGTGGCGGCCCAGGGCAACACCGCCGGCACTCCTCACGACCCAAGAGCAGCCCTCCTCGCCATGGGCGCCCTCTTCCTCCTGGGCATCGCCATCTTCATAATCTTCCTCCTCATCGGCCTCGTTTACGCCCTCCTGCCACGCTTCGGGAGAACCAAGATTCTCCGGAACGTCCGCGTCGTCGACCGCTTTGCCCTCGATGAGATGCTTGAAGAAAGGGAAGCGATCGCGTCTCCAAGCCAAGAAGGGTGGACCGCCGTGATCACGCTCACCACACAGAAAGGCGAAAACCTCCGACTCCACGCCAACGATAACGCCTTCGAAATGGCCTATCCCAACGCGCTCGGCGTCGCCGAAATCCGCGCGGGTCGCCTCATCGGGTTTCATCCGAGGCTGAAGGAGACTTCCGCCTACTTAGAACGAGACCATCTTCCCTCCCGCTGAACGGAGACAGGGCAATGCGTGGCGGTCGTCAAAAGGTACGCGACATGCTGGCGTTGCGGGTCGACTCTACGTTCTGCGGAAGCGGAATGCGCCACTCCGCCGCTCGGGGGTCGACAGCATGTTGTTCAGCCATAGCAGATAATCGGAATCTTCCGGGTCTGTCTGCGTAAAGTCTAGTTCTGGTGGGATTCCATAGTCGATTGGCGTGTAGGATAGATCTTCCACCAACTTCCCTCGGTGAGAAAGGGTTAAGCGGGAGATTCCGCTCTCAACCCAATAGTGCGGCATAAGATGCTCAAGATCGTCGTAAAGGTGTTCACCGACCATTAGCGTTAAGGTGTCGGCGAGGAACAACGCAACGATGGCTCCATTCATCACAACGTAGCGGCCGTCAAGATCCCGAAATCCCGGAACTCGCTTCTCGTCGACAATACGGTGTTGCTGGAGATCGAAAGTCGCCCGCCAAGTGCAATCTTCAAAGTTCGAGAGCGACAACAAGTTGTCCACCGACGGTCAGCCTACCGAATTCCCTTTGCGAATCGACCAGGTCTCCAAGCCGCTCTAGCTCTTGAATCTCCCCTGCGCCACCGCCTCATCCCCAAAGCTCTTCACATGGCAGTCCGTGAACGCGAACGAGAACAGATGATTGTGGCGAGAGCGCGAGGACAAGGCAGTCAATGGGGCGACCACATTCCAGCCGATCGTGTCGGTCTCAAAGAGCATCACTTGTTTCGACGTGAAGTCCTTCTCGTCCACCTTGGCCAACCCGGCGAGCAGGGCAAAGCCTGAACCGTTCTTCGCTGCCAAAGCGGGGCATTTCAAGTCTTCGTAGGTCCGGGGCCAGGAGGAATCCTTAGGGGGGTCGAACGAAACCCTTGCCCAGTCATGGACCGGAAGATTGTCATCGTAATCGCCTCCATAAAGCAGGAGTCCCACAGCCAAACGGCGCTCGGTCTGAGCGCAACCCTTCGCCTTAGTGGCTCTGTCTCCGGGCTGCAAATCGGCTGCCACGAGCAACACAACCACGAACGAGAAGAACACAGCGCAACCGACGATCTTGAAAAGACCGGGTCGGCGGGATTGCGGGCTCTGCGGAACGGCCATGGCCTGATCCCATTGTAAGGCTCAAACCTTGTCGACGAGCTTCGACTTCACGGCCTTCATCGCCGCTTCAGTTCTCGAGTTCACTTGGAGCGCTTTCAGGATGTTGCTTACGTGGTTCTTCACCGTCTTCTCGGCGATGCAAAGCTTGGACGCAATTTCCTTGTTGCGGAGGCCTTGAGCAACAAGGTCCAAGATTTCCTGCTCGCGGTCGCTGAGCACGAAAAGCTCGGTATCGTCCGTCTCTTCGTCTTCCCGCACGCGCCGGAAGTCCTCTAGCACCTTTGTGGCGATCTTCGGCGTGATTTTCGCTTCGCCCTTGTAGGCAAGCCGGATCGCATCCACAACCTCGGCCGGGGTGGACGTCTTCAGCAGGTAGCCGAGCGCTCCCGCCCGCACCGCGTCGTAAATCGTGTCGGCTTCTTCGTTGACGGTAAGGATCACGACCTTGACCGCGTCTTTGTGCTCTCTGAGCAGCCGCCGGGTTAGCTCGATCCCGTCCATGCGAGGCATGTTGATGTCGGTCAGCAAGACATCGGGAAGGTCCGAGTTGCAAAGATCCAAAGCCTCCTGCCCATCTTTGGCAACCCCAAGCAACTCACACTCCGGCATGAGCGTCAAGGTGCGCTGCAGCGCATTGCGGTAAGCCTGTTCGTCATCGGCTACGACAACTCGGATCTTGGAAGGCATGGGGGCAGTATATCTGCGGGAGGCTCCAATGGCGCAGAGAATCGCGGATCTGGGATCTCGGATCGCGGATCTTCTGCTACTTAGCCTCCCCATATCCGAGTTCCGAGATCCGCGATCCAAGTTCATAATGATCCGTGCCTCTTCTCGAAGTCCGCGACCTTGAAGTCTCCTTCGGCGCCCTCAAGATCCTCCGAGGTATCAGCTTTGACCTAGAAGCGGGCCAAACACTGGGCGTGGTTGGAGAATCAGGCTGCGGGAAGTCGACGACCGGTTTCGCCGTCATGGGCATGGTTCCCATTGGTGGCAAGATCACCAACGGCAGTATCAAGCTGGATGGCAAAGAGCTGGTTGGGCTCAAAGAGAAGTACCTCAGGGAAGTCCGGGGCGAGCAGATTGCGCTCGTTATGCAGGACCCCTTCACTAGCCTCAACCCGATGATGCGAATCGGCGACCAGATCGCGGAGGCCCTACGCCTCCATCACGGACTCGACAAGCAAGAGGCGTGGAAGCAGTCTGTGGAGATGCTGGAGAAAGTCGGCGTCCCCGCTCCGCCCAACGCCGCTCGGCGCTACCCGCATCAACTCAGCGGCGGCCAGCGTCAGCGCGTGGTCATCGCGATGGCGTTCGCCTGTCAGCCCCAAGTCCTCATCGCGGACGAGCCCACAACGGCGCTCGACGTCACCCTTCAAGCCCAAATCCTCCGCCTCCTACGCGAGCTCCAGGACACCCACGGCACCGCCGTCATGCTCATCTCCCACGACATCGGCGCTATCGCCAGCGTGGCCCAGCGTATCGCCGTCTTCTACGCCGGACGCATTGTCGAGATCGGTCCATCCGAGCGAGTCCTCCGGCACCCGGCGATGCCGTACACCCGAGCCCTCCTCAATGCCCTCCCGAGCGCCGGTAAAACCCGCCTCGAAGCCATCGCCGGCCACCCGCCCGACCTAGCCGCTCTTCCGCCTGGATGCCCCTTCTCGCCTCGGTGCCCGTTTGTAATTGATAAGTGCGGTGTGGAACCTGATCTGCAGTCAGTTGAACTTGGGCATGCTTCCGCCTGCTGGAGGGCCAGCGAAGTTATCGAAGGAATGGCGATTGAAGCCCAACCAGCGGTATAAAGCGGCGGCCTCTTATGGGAGTGCGCGTGCTTGCTCGCGCTTTTGCAAGCGAATAAGTGAGAGCACGCCACGATGGAAAACGGGCAAAAGCGCGAGCAAGGAGACTGTTGCATTGGCTTCGACTGAGCCTGATAATTCGTCTTGAGTTTATGGCCGGTTCTAACGCTCGTGATGTTCCCATTTATCGGTCCGGTTGTGGATGGGCTTCAGATCAGCCCGCGTTG
>JANYLD010000058.1 GCA_025363835.1 Armatimonadota bacterium | reverse complement strand
TCAAAGGCGATCGCCCAGATTCTGCGGGAGAATCCTGTCTTTTCACTGCTCGATGAAAGCGAGATTCAGAACGTTGCCCTCAAGATGACTCCGGTTCAGTTTAAAGTAGGGCAACCCGTATTTCTCGCGGGGGAGCCGGGCGATTCCTTCTATGTCGTTGTCTCTGGACGCGCCCGCGTGGTGGGACGATTGGATTCCGGGACCGAGACCACAGTTGCTGCCCTGTCCAAGGGACAAAGCTTTGGTGAGCACAGCCTGCTGAACGACTCCGTTCGCGCCTACACCGTGCGCGCGGCCGAGGACCTCCTTGTTTTGCGACTGGCGAAGTCCGACTTCATCGCAATGGTTGCCGATCGGAGGGAGTTGAAGCGGTTCTTCCAGGACTATATCGCCGATACGTCGCTTCGAAACTTCCTAAAGCTTTGCTCGGTCTTTTCGCCCCTCGCTCCGAATGAAATCCGGGAGGTGCTGGACTGTATGCACCCCGTTGACTATGCGGCGGGACAGACGATCGTGCGGGAAGGAGACGCAGGGGACGCGTTCTTCATCCTTAAGTCGGGCGAAGCGAGGGTGGAAAAGGCCGGCCGGGTGCTGAAGGTATTGCGCCCGGGCGACGGATTTGGAGAGTTGGCCCTGTTAACCGGAGCGCCACGAGCAGCCGACGTTGTCGCGTCTGAGCCATGCTCCGTGTTCCGGTTAGGAAAGCCAGATTTCGAACGGCTCGTGGCTGACAAGCCCAAGATGCGACAGGCGTTTGTGTCTTTGGCCTCCGGATACAGCGCTGAGGCGCTGCGGAACGACGAGCCTCAGATGGAGGAAGGGTCGCCGGAGCTCGCAGCTGCTCCTGAAACCGAATACGAAACCGGCAAAGGTAAGCGTCGCAAGAAATTCCCCGCCTTGCTCCAACACAACGAGATGGACTGCGGGGCGGCGTGCCTCGCCATGATCTTGCGCTACTACGGGAAGAACGTCGGCATAAATCGGCTCCGAAACCTGGTGAACGTGACCCAAGAGGGCGCGACCCTTCAAAGTGTCGCCGATGGGGCTGAAGCGCTCGGATTTCAAGCCCGTGGGCTTCGTACCGACATGGCGAATTTGTCCTTGGTGCCTCTGCCCGCGATTGCGCACTGGGAGGGCTATCACTACATTGTCCTCGTTGACGTAAAGCCGAACCGGATCACGGTCGCCGACCCGGGGATCGGGCTTCGCTATTTCAAGCCCGAGGAGTTCGAGAAGGGTTGGACCGGTTACATTTTGCAACTCGAGTGGACTTCGCAGGTCAACGCGGTTGAAGAGTCCAAGAGCACGTTCGCCCGGTACCTGCCGATGGTGCAGCAATACAAGGGACTGCTAATAGAAATCCTGCTGGCCTCCCTGCTGATGCAGCTTTTCAGCTTGGCAATGCCGATCTTTACCCAGGTCCTCGTCGATCGCGTGCTGGTTCAGCACAGCGACCAGATGTTGAATGGTCTGCTTGTCGGAATGCTTGTAATCGCCTTATTTCAGGCCTTTACGAGCTTGATTCGTGAGTATTTGATCGTTCACACGGCCAGACGAATCGACTTGCAGATGGCGGTCGCGTTTTACCGGCACGCGTTAAGCCTTCCCTTACGCTTCTTCGAAGATCGAAAGGTAGGCGACATTCTTCTTAGGTTCGAGGAGAACGCTAAGATTCGGCACTTGTTGACGGGGCGCACGTTGACCGCTATTTTGGACGCGTCGATGGTCGTGCTCTATTTGGCGCTCATGTTTGTTTACAGCGTGAAGCTGGCGGTGGTTGCCCTCGCCTTCATTCCGCTCTACTTCCTCCTATCAAAGCTCGTGACGCCCATCATGACCCGGCTCAGCCGTGAGTGGTTTTCCCGAAGTTCCGACTCCCAGTCCAAGCTTGTTGAGTCCATTTCCGGCATCGGTACCGTGAAAGCGACGGCCACGGAGCGGCAGATTCGTTGGCGATGGGAGACCTCGACGGTAAGGGCGATGAACACCCACTTCAAGTCTTCGATGATGCAGGTTGGGGCGGTTTCCGCAGCCACCTTTATCGAAGTCGTGAACACGACCGTGATCCTTTGGTACGGGGCTCGGCTGGTGATGGCCAACCAGCTTTCCGTTGGCCAGTTGATGGCGTTTTATGCCTTGGCTTTTGGAATTACGCGGGCCATCCTGAATATCGTCGCCTTGTACGACGACTTCACGGAAGCGAAGATCGCGGTGGAGCGGCTTAACGATGTGTTTGAAACGGAGCCTGAAGAAGATCTCGGGAAGAACACTCCGGTGCGGCTGCCGAGGCTTCAAGGCCACGTCCAGTTCGAGAACGTGACGTTCCGCTACCCGTCAAGGTTGAATCGGAATGCCCTGCAGAATGTGACCCTGGACATAAAGCCCGGCCAGACCGTCGCGCTTGTGGGCCGAAGCGGCGCCGGCAAGTCCACTTTTGCAAACCTCCTACTGCGGCTTCATGCGCCCACCGAGGGCAAGGTGCTTATCGACGGCTACGATCTGCAACAGGCTGCGATTGGTAGCCTGCGCACCCAGGTTGGCGTCGTGCCTCAGGACGTCTTCTTGTTTAGCGGCACAATTCGAGAGAATATCGCCCTGGGCGATGCGGATGCGCCCATGGAAGAGGTCGTGGGGGCAGCAATGCTTGCCGGCGCGCACGACTTCATTTCGCAACTGCCGCTTGGCTATCAAACGGTGATTGGCGAGCGGGGGCAAAGCCTTTCGGGTGGACAGAAGCAGCGAATTGCCATTGCCCGCGCCCTCTATACAAAGCCGAGAATCCTGATTTTTGACGAGGCCACGAGCGCGCTAGATGTTGAAAGCGAACGAGCGATCCAGAACAACTTGGACAATATTTTGAGAGATCGCACGACGATCATCATCGCCCACCGGTTGAGCACTGTTCGCAACGCGGATCTCATTGTGGTCCTCGACCAAGGCGTTGTGATGGAGACAGGAAACCATCAGTCTTTGATGGAGAAGCAAGGGCTTTACTACTATTTGAACAGTCAGCAGCTTGAGGGCTAGCCTTTTTGTGGGCTTGTGGGCTGCGGCTGTGGATAGGCTCTTGGCGGATGCTGCGATTTCCGATCACCGATCATTGATCACAGAGCACCCATCGTCTGGACTAGGTCTTTCTTCTCACTCAAATCCAATAATTTGAATCTGTGAGAAATATGGTCCTAGGGCGAAAGGGCCTGGGACTTGGCAAATTGTGAATGTGTTGCTACAGTGTTGATGGGCTAAAGTAAAGCCCAACGAAAAGTGCGGAGCAAACGAGAAAGTCGGGAGCCCGTTTTCTAGAGGAGAAAATTACCATGAGCAACAACGATTCAATCGATATCAAGGACATCAACACGACTACCGAGCTTTCTCAGGAAGAGATGGACGAGGTTAAGGGCGGCGCCACATCAGGTGGCACGGCCACAACCACCCCTGCGACTTTCACCCCAACGTCAACGACGACTACAACGACCACGACAACCCCGACGAAGACGGGCGTTATTAGCGGCCCGAGCTAAGTCATAGCGATTAGAACTTGAAAGGAAGAGAAGCTCGGGAAGCGATTCCCGAGTTTCTTGCATTTGAAGGTAAGAGCCGCGCTAGATGGGCCAAACCTGGTGTCTCAGCGCGTCGTGGACAATTCGACCGGGCGGAATGAAGTGGACCGGGATTTGCAGGTCTAGTTTTTCTGCTTCTTCTCGGATGGCGGCTTCAATTTCCGAGCTTTTGTAGCGCGAGGAGAAATGGATAAGGAGAAGGCGATCTACCTTGGCTTCTTGCGCCATCTGCAGGACATCGGGCAGGAGACTATGGAGATAGCCTTCGCGTTCGAGCTCCATCTCCTCCTCATGGAGAAAGGTAGCTTCGTGGATGAGCAGTTTGCAGCCCGCCCATTGGCTTGGGTGGAGGACGCCCGTGTCACCAGAGAAACCCACTAGGGGCTCCTCGCGAGGCTCTGTTAAGAAGTCGCTGCCCTTGTCCCTGCCGATCTTCTCGAACTCCGATTGAGGGAGGCCCTGGAACTCGGGTTTTAGCTTTCGGAACCGTCGCGTCACGATGTACCCCAGGCTTTTTCCCGGCGCCGGGATGTGGCTGCTGTGGACCACCTTTAACCCCAACTCTGGCGTAAGGTCGTATGATTCGCCAGCTAGCACTGGAACCCAGGGGAAACCATCTTGGGTTTCTCGGTCGAATCGATAACAAGCCTCACGCATGCCTTTGAAGAAGCCGGATTCGGCCGGATAAAAAAGGGCTTCCAGACCCCGATGGGCGCAGTGATGGTTGACCTGCATGAGTCCGTATACGTGGTCCCGGTCCGCGTGACTCATGGCGACGTGACGGATCTTTCCCGACTTGTGCATGAGGCCGGCCATGACGCCATCGCCCGCATCAAATAGGATTCGCATCTCCTCGAGGAATATCCAGGTGGAGAAGAGTGCGGTCGAGTAGCCGGTGATGGTCAGGCGATCCATTCTTGATGTGCAGTGGGCGGTGAGATGCAGGATACAGGATCGCCAGCCTTCTGGCTATAGGGCCCCTGTATCAATCGATTAAACCTGCGGAAACATTGAGGCTCTGCGTATGAACAGCCCGTCTTAACAGCGGAATGCGGCTTTGCTGCAGGACGGGAGGATTTCTAAGTGAAACGAACTGTTACAATTTGTGCCGCTGCTTTAGCCGTTGGCTTGTCGGGTTGCGGTGGTGGAGGAGGGTCGAGTGCGGTCGCTACGGCGCCTCCGGTCATTACGCCCTTCACTTCAGGAGAATTTTCGGGACGGGCTGCATCAACGAATCCTCCCGTGACGACTGCGGGGCAGTCCACGGTGGCGACAGGGCTGACGGGAACGATTAGCCTGCTCAAACTTCACGCCGCGTCGGTTGACCTAAATGACACGCGGATTGCCTTTGCATCGGTGGCTACTGGAAGCGGAGACATCTACACGTCAAACATCGACGGCTCCAGTCCCTTTCGGCTAACCAAAACTGATACGGTCTCCGAAGAGAACCCTGTGATCAGCCCGGCCGGCAACAAAGTCGCATTCCAAGGCGCGGGCACTGATTTCTTTAGGCATATCGCTTTGTTCCGATCTGACGGCGTATTCCTCGCTCAGGTATCCCCGACCGGAACGGCGTTCCAAGAGGAGAATGTTTGTTGGTCTCCCGATTCCTCGAAGTTGCTGTATGAGCAAACTTTTAATGGGCCCACTCACCTGGTCCAGTACACGATATCGGGGGCGGTTTCCACTCCGATTAATACCGGTGGCGACGCTGGGGAGCCCGCCTGGTCTTCTCGAAATCAGCTTGCGTTTACCAGTTCGCGCGGCGGGGCTCAGAACATTTGGGTGAGTAACGCCGACGGCTCTTCACCGACAATAGCTTCAGGCAGCGACAGTTGTGACTCGCCAAGTTGGTCGCCGGACGGTTACACCCTTTATTACATTGATCACACTTCGGTGCCCGATAACCGAATCGTTGCGTTTCACCGTTTCTTCTTCGGGTCTGAAACGAACACCATCTTTACGACAACCGACAACATTTCACAACTCCGCGCAACTCCGGACGGCCAATGGGTCGCCTTCCAAGACAGCAGTACAGGTCCATCCATCCAAAGGGTGCCTGTGGGAGGTGGTTCTTCCTCCACTGTGTACGCACCCGTCTTGGGGATAAACGGATTCGGTTGGGGTCCCATGATTTCGGACCGGCTTGTCGTCGGCGTTGGCGGGCTGCTGGCCACTACCGCTTCCGGCTTTGTCTATGCGGACAGCGGGGGGCACACTCAGAGCGTTCTCGCATTCAACGCCACAACGCCTTCGAGCTGCATTCTGCATGCGATGACCGGCATTGGTGGTACGGAGCAGAGTCTCGTGTTCACGGTGGATGCCGACAACTTGACGCTCCTGCAATTCGCCAACAATCCGGTCTGGATCGCTCAGCCTGTGATCCTCGGTGGGACTTCAACGCCAACTGCTAATGGAGCAATTATCAGCATCGGCGCGTTCGACGGGCACGTCAACGCGGTGTTGCCTTTCAACGGTTCGAGAGCAGTTGGAAGCCGGCCGACGGTGACAAGGTCCGGATCTGCCTATGTCTTTAGCGGCTCCTTCTTGGGCGCTTATGGCAACGATGGGAAGAACGTCGCTCCTGCTGGGGCGAGCACGGTTCGGCTTGATCCGAAGACGGGCGTTTTGACTGCCAGTTAGCCGGTTGTACGCTCCGGCGAGTGGGTTATTCGCCGGAGCGTCGCCTCCATGATGTCGGTGGTTTGAGCGGAGACCGTGAACACCAGGGCTTCTCGGTAAACCCGCTGGGCAGGGTGGTTGATGGAGTTGGCTGCGCCGCTTGAGCTGGTGACGGCGGCGTGAGCGCAGCGAACGGCTAAGTCGATCGCCCAGGCTCGGACGTTGAGTCGTTCTTGGGTGGTTTCCTCGTTAAATTTGGCTTGGGCCCTCTTGGTTTCGTCTCGGCACTCTTTCAGTTCATCGGCGAGCGCGTCATGAGCTACGGTAAGGAATGGCAGGGCTTTCTTTTCCGCGTTGGTCCTGAGGATATCGAGGCCGGCTTGGGCGCAGCCGAGGGCGAAGTGGCCTTGGAGGGCGATGTTGATTTGGTCGTTGTTTTTGATCCAGGTCGCGGCTTGTATGAAGACGACTTTGTCCTGGGGGACGAAGAAGTCTTCGAAGTCGACGGTGACCGTGTTGGGCGTCTCCATGGCAGCGAGGCGCATGATGGGGCTGATTCGGATGCTGGTGGGCTGGGATTGGGGGATTCTGCCGACCGCGGTCTCGCCGGACATTCCTTCTTGGAGGGGCACGATCGCGAACAAAGCTTGGCCGTCCGGAAGGGTGGCGCCGACGATGAATTCCGGATAGTAGTCCCAGCCGGTGACCCACGGGACGTGGCCGTTGAGGACGTAGCCGCCTTGGGTCTCCTCAGCTCGCATGATCGGAGGGCCGCCTCTTCTAAGCTGGCTGAAGCCGATGCCGACGAGCTTCTCGCCCTTGCCCATCTTGGGTAGGTACTCGGCCTTAAGGGCTTCGTTTTTGCTCTTGGCAATGAGGCCAGTTGCGCTTTGGTGTTGGGTTTGGAGGAAGGCGAGCGCCCCAGAGGCGCGGGAGCATTCTTCTTGGAACCGGCGGAAGTCTTCTTCTGAGATGCCGGGGCCGCCGTACTCTTTGGGGCACTTGAGGGCCATGAGGTTGCGGTCGCATAGGCCCTGGATGGCTTTGCGGAGCGCGTCTGGGTCGCGGTCTATCTCTTGGGCTTTGGGAGCGACTTCCTTCTGGAGGTAGTCGACGGCGACTTCGAGGATGCTTTCGGGCATGGCTTATTTTGGGCGCTTTAGGGGCCGTAAATCGTAAATCGTAAATCGTCCCGATGTCACGCTTCGCGCTCATCCGGGATTTACGACTTACGATCCCTCGATGACGATCTTCGTGAAGTCTCCAGCGACCAGCAGCTGGTTTTGGGCGATTTGGAGGAGGGCTAGGCGGGAGGAGCGGATCTCGGGGTCTTCGGCCATTACCATGGTGGAGTCGAAGAAGGCGTTGATGGGGGCAGTGAGCGATTGGAGAAGGGTGCAAATGGCGTCGGCGTCCTCCTTGTGGAGCGCGGCGCCGAGAGGCATTTCGGTCTCTAGTAGCGTCTGGAGGAGGTGCTCCCCTTCCCTCGACTCGAGGCGGCTGGGCTTCCCGATTTCGATTCCCTTCTTTACGGCAGCAGCAACGATATTGGCGGGGCGAGTTGCGGTGTGGACGAAGGTGTTGTTTCCCGCGAGGCGCTGAACGCAAGTCATTCTCAGTTTCAGGGCTTGGGGGTTGAGGACCGCGTCTATGTTGTCTCCAAGCACCGCCGCGTCGAGGATATCATGCCTGGTGTCTGGCAGGAGGGCCGCATATCTGGAGACGAAGAGGGTTGAGACAAGTTTTAGGGCGTTGGCGCCGTCTAGGACGATGCCTTGGGCCAGATAGGCTTCGTTAGCGGCGGACATCATGGGTGCGTAGCTAGGCATCTTGTTGGGCCAGGCCCAGGCGGCTTCGATGAGCTGCGTGGCGGCGCGGCGGAGGCCGAAGGGGTCGCTTGATCCAGTCGGCTCGAGCCTGAGGCCGAGGTATCCGGCCAGCTTGTCGAGCTGGTCGGCAATGAGGGTTCTAACGGCCGTTCTGGCACCCTCACAGTCCGCGTTGGAATTCTTGCTGAGGTCGTAGTGGCTCGCGATGGCCCAGCAGACCGGCTCCGGGAAGCCGTCCCTTTTCGCGTATTCACCACCTATGACGCCTTGTAGGCTCGCTAGCTCGCTGACCAGGCCGGTGCTGAGGTCAGCCTTGGCATAGAGGCCAGCTTGGCGGGCGAAGGTTATTTCTTGGTCGTCGGCTTGAGTGAGACGAGCAACTTCGGCGGCGACGCTGGAGAGGCGGTCGGCGCGTTGCCTGACAGTGCCGAGGCGGTCTTGGAAGAGGATGCCTTGGGTCTTATCGAGGAACTCCGGGAAAGTGTGTTTGGAGTCTTCGTCGAAGAAGAACTTCGCGTCGTTGAAGCGGGCATTGAGGACCCACTCATTGCCCTTGCGGACAGTCTCGTCCTCGCCCGCGTTCCGGATGGAGACGAAACGGTTGGTCAGATTGTTTTCCCTGTCTCTAATCGGGAAAAAACGCTCGTGCTTGGCCATCGCGATCACGAGGACCGGATCAGGCAACTCCATGAACTCTTCTTTGAATTGCCCCTCTAAAGCGGAGGGCCATTCGGTGAGGAAGACGTTTTCCTCGAGGAGCGCTTCGGGGATGTCTGGAGTGCCAGAGGCGACCGCCTTGGCGCCGGCGAGGACTAACTCCTTGCGGCGGTCCGGATCTGGCTCGACGAAGTGGTCTTTGAGGCCTGCTTTTAAAGTGGCCAGCGTTCTCGCTTCAAATTGATCTGGTTTGTAGAAGCGATGGCCACGGCTTTGCAGGCCGGACTTGACGCCCTCGATTTCAAACTCGACCGCTTGACCGTCAAACGCGGCGAGTATCCAGCGGATGGGCCTGGCGAAGCGCAGGCGGCCACTTCCCCACCGCATCGATTTCTCGAAGCTGAGGGTTTTTATGGCCTGGGGGATGAGGTCCTGAAGGAGTTCCTTGGTGTCTCTTCCCTTGACCGCCCTTGTCGCCCAGACGTATTTGTCGTCCTTTCTAAGTTGGCTAGGATCGACGCCTTGGCCACGGCAGAAGCCTTGGAGGGCTGGGGTTGGGTTTCCGTCTGGGTCGTAGGCGGCTTGGATCGCTGGTCCTCGTTGCTCGACCGTCTTGTCTTCTTGCCTTGGGAGCAGGTTGTCAAAGCTGATAATCAGGCGGCGGGGCGTGCCCATCGAGATTGAGTTGCCTTGGAGAACGCCGGCTTCTTTGAAGAGGTTGGTGAGGTTGCACTGGAGGTCCTCATATGCTTTGCGCACGAAGGTGGCGGGGAGTTCTTC
>JANYLD010000022.1 GCA_025363835.1 Armatimonadota bacterium | reverse complement strand
CTGAATCCTGAATCCTGAATCCTGAATCCTGAATCCTGAATCCTGAATCCTGAATCCTGAATCCTGAATCCTGAATCCTGAATCCTGAATCCTGAATCCTGAATCCTGAATCCTGAATCCTGAATCTCCCCTCCTAATTCGGGATCGGTCGTTTCATCTGCTTATAAATGCTCTCAATCAGGTCCTCGTTTTTTTGAGCGTCTGCGTTGGCGGGGTCGACCTTGAGCGCCTCTCGGAAGAGGCGAAGTGCATCGGGGTACTTCACCTTCGAATCTTCGGAATTTCCAGGATCCATCTTCGCAAGTCCGTATCGAACGGTGGTGAAAACATAGGTGTCCTTGGCGGTTTTGCTCGCGGGGTCCTTGGCGTATCCCAGCTTGGCAAGCTCATACTCCTGCTTGTCCTTTGCCAGCAACTTATCGGTCACGGGCGCATCTTGAGTTGGCGCGACGCTCGCCTGCTGATTCGCCGGCAGCGTCGCAGTCGAAGCGCCCGGTTGCTGGCCCGAGGCTGGCGCATTGGCCGCTTCCACGCGCTTCGGACTGGAACAACCCCCTAAGAGTGAGCAGCAAATAGCAAGTCCGGCAATAAAGCGCATGCCTCGAATTTTAACTCCCGATACGGTACGGGTGGGAGCCGCTGGTCGCAACTTCCTTTACCAATCGCTCCACATCCCGAACCATTTTGGCCGCCTCGTCTTCAGGAGCGCCGATTTCCATGGCGGCTTGAACTCGGTTCAGCGAGTTGTGAAGATCGATCATCGTGTAAGCCTCCAGATCGGCCCTGTCTGTATTTCGTGGCGTCCGGAACCACTTCCTCAACAAGCGGTTCGTGTCCTCATAAACCGATCTCAACGCAAGCCTGGTCATTCGGCCTCGTCGCAATGTATCGGCCATAGCATCCAAAAGCTCGCGCGAGCCCTTTTGCTCTCGGCGTTCGGGATCGGGAAGGCCGAAAGGCTTGCCGAGGGTGTATATCGCCACGATTCCAAGGAAGACGAGCTGCAGCCAAGCCGCCTTGGCCCACGGTCCAATAAGCTCGGTAAGGGATGGGTCTTCAACGTTCCCAAAGGCGGCTTCAACGAAGACCACTCTCGCGCCCGGCTTTGCGAGGACACGCGCAGTCTCCATCAAGACGAGAGCGTTCTCGTTTTTGTCGAGGAATCGGTTTGAAGCGATAATTCCATTTGCCAGCACGGCATCCGAGCCCTTACCTACACGGTGCAAAGACACGAAGTCCGTCGCGTTACGCGCAGTAGGATCGGCCGCCCACAAAGGGAAGTGTTGATCAGAATCGGGAATAAACGTTACGTTGACTGGAGTCGTATCCCAGTTGACTTTCGCTTGCTTCCCTGAAGCGGAATGGACCGTGACTGCTTTATCCAGAAAGGCCTTGGAGTCCCCGGCAAAATTCTGGTTTACAGGCAGCGAAAGAAGGCTACCGCCCTCCTGTACGAATTTTGTCAGGTCGTCTCTCGTAGGCTGGAGAGGGTCAGCTGAAGTGTCGCCGCTCCCGGTTGGGGTCGGGACGCTCGGGTCCGCCATGGGATAAAAAGCTATTGCCAAATCGCCTTTGTTGAGTACGGGTGCGGCCGTGTTATCGACGACCACCTGGTAGCCGGACTTTCTGAATAACTCTTCCAAGGCGGCCGTTCCGCTTGGAAGGTAGGAATGCGCGCTGGGGAAGGATTCCGTCTCATGGGTCCCAAGGGCAATCATGCCAACCGAGATAAGCAATACCCCGGTGAGTGCGATCGCAATTGTCCACAGAGGAGAACGTGCTTTCATGCGGCTTTTGATCTCACGGAATCCAGAACATGCCTATACCAAACACGAAAGCGAAGAACATCTTCTGAGCCGTTCACACGCATGCCGTACCAAATCTGATCGAACGCTTTGGTGGCTTCCCTGAACTCCAAGTTGACCGGCCTTGTGGGGCTAGCCTCAATTCTCGTGAGGTGCTCCCAATTAGTCTGTGACCTTTCAAATCGAGCCACCCGAGCTTCATCCAGCCTTAAAAGGCAGGCCAGATAGAGGCACCGAACCGCTTCACGATATTTGCCCTCTCGCTCGAGACGGTCAGCCATCTCCAGCCACTCGTCAACCGTTCTTTCGGGTTCATCCTCGTCCAAGAGGGCCTTGGCGCGGCGCTCCAGTCTCTTCGACCAAGCAAACTTATTCAAGGCAAATACAAGGAAAGCCACCAGCCCAAGCCCCAGAAGTCCATAAGCAACCATCATCAGCCAGGGGCCAACCGTTGGCATCACGGCCCCGCTGCCATTGAGGGTTTGGGGCTGATTGCATGCGCAGTCCGGATGGATGTTGTTGAGTCTATTTGCTGCGCCCGCCAGCCAGTTCGACTGCTCCCGCTCTCCCGGATCGCGATAAATTGGCGAGCTTTTGATTTGCTTAGCCAGTTGAACCGGGTCGCTCGATAGATGACCGCCTTTGCCTTCGACCCGAAGCTCCATCATCTCCAGAACCTGCTTCATTTGGATCTGGAGGTAGTTCTTCGAGACGTCACCGCCGCCCATGTCTAAATTGATTTCATCGACTTTTGAAGCCAGATCCTGATCAAGGCTGCCCTTTGCGCGCCAGGTGTTCAGAAGCTGAAGTTGGACTTCTGGAGATCGGCCCTTGAGCGCTCGCATTTGAGCCTCCGGATCACCGGCTCCAAATGTGACGCAGCTAATTAAGAGGCTAAGCGCGAAGACGATTTTCGCGATCCGGATGCCAAACATCCGCAGCCAGCGCTTCGATGTCATATCCCTCCAAACGGACTCTTCTCTCAAAATATACGATGGTTACCGTCACGGCCCAAACCGGCACGGAAACCCAAAGCGTGACGTAGATTGGCACGAGGTCGATTGCTGCCTGAATAATGGGTCGCCAAGCGCGCAAATCCAATGCCGCCGCCCAGTTTTCGACTCCTAAGAGCCCACTAATGACGCTCGACCCGGCAAATATAATGCCGGCAAGCAGGGCCAACAGGATGTAGAGCGACCAAACAGAGTCGTACCCGCTGCCGTGGTAAGGGCGGGCTCTCATCAGTTCTTTGCTGCGCTTAGCCGCCTCGCTCCCCTTCAAATTGTCTAGAACAGTTATCGGAGCTACGAGCGCGTGTGTGCTAACGAGGGCCAGGGCGATGATAAAGCCTAAAACCATGGCCAGGATGCCAAAGACAAGCACGATTCCCGCGATGGCATCGGTATCGGCGGTTACGTGGTTGATGTACCAGCTTAAACACAGTAGCCCTGCACCGACTACCGTTCCGCTGGCTGCGATGACCGACTCCCGTACGCTCATGACGAGCATTCTGGGTGCCGTCCTCCACTGTGCCGCCGCAGCGGTCTTATAGTCTGGCTGCAGGCCGTGCATGAAATCGGCCACCAAAGGTGCAATGTAAGTTGTCGACAGGGAAATCCCAATGAGGATCAGCGGGCCAGCAACGAGAATCGCTAGGGCGAGCTTGAGGATGGCGTCGGTGACTTGGCCGGAGTCCGATGTACCCAGCTTTGTCCAGACGAAGCCAGGCAACACGTAATTGGTAAGGAAGGCCAGGCCTGCCAAACAAAACAGAGTGGGCAGCGCGGAAGCGACCAAAATTCGAACGCCTAAAGTGCGATAGACGCGGAGAGACAAATCGAACAACTCTCCAAGCTGCATAGGACGAAGCCGGGCGCGGCGACCTATCTTAGAGGCCCGTAGAAGGTAACGCTCGACTGGGTCAGACGTCACAGATTGAGTGTAGCCGAGACCAATGGCCCTCGGTTGGGTCCGGCAAGGAAGAATAAGAGGTTAAATCTAATCAATGATCACCATGCTCGCAGCGACCGCATTACTGCTTAGTGCACAGACGCCGTCCATCTCAGATGTTGTTCAACCCAGTTTTCGCGACGCAAGTTTCCAAGTTAAAGTGACCTACGCAAATCAGGAAGAGCTCGGAAAAATCAGCAAGGATTTCAGCCAGACTTACAAATTCCGGGTAATGGACGTTAAGCTCAAGGAGCCGTTCATGATCCGAATGACGGGAAACGTTGAGGACACAAGCATTCTCTTCGTTCTCAACGGGTCCACTCGCTTGATGTCGGTCCCCAAGATCGGGCTTCGTCAGCGAGAAGACCTTGAAAAGGAGCCCGGCAAGCGGCAGACCGCACTTGATTTCGGCTTCTTGACGCCCTCAATGTTTCAAGGACTCTTCGTGGGAGCGTTCGTACGAACTGATCGAGCGACAGGCGACTACGTGTTCGATGTCAGCTACAACCCGAAATACGATTACAAGACGTATTACCGAGTTTGGATCGACCCGTCCAAGCGCTACATAACCCGACGCGAGTGGTATCGAAGGGACCGCCAGTTAGCGACCTTCTATTACAGCAACCCCGTTAACCAAGATGGCGTCTGGCTTCCGACTCACCTGATGGTCAAGAACGTCGACAACCTGCGAGCGGGCGAGACTGAGTACGTTGCAATGAAGGTCAACACCGGACTAAGCGACGACCTGTTTAGGTTGCGCTGAGGCGGGAGACCGGAGGGCTTCACGGCTGAGGGCTGAGACCATCGGTCTATAGCCGAGTGGTTCTCCATCGCAGCTCTCAGCCCTCACGTCTCCAGCCCTTCAGGCCCTCACCCAAGAAACTTCGTGAGGGCGTCGCTAAGTGCCCGTGCCGTGTAATGCACGAGTGGAATACTGCGCTCGTAGCGCATCCTTGTCGGTCCCACGAGCGCGATGATGCCGGCTTCGGTTTCACCCACGAAGAACGAATTCCGCACAACCGAGACTTGGCGCATGGTCTCCAACCTGTTTTCACGCCCGATGGTGACGGCTTCAACGCCCTCGCGCGGCCTCTGAATGGCTTCCTGAAGCAAGTCGCTGTCACTCAGCGTTTCCAGCAGGAGCTTCAGCATGCCGGTATCTCGCTGGAACTCCGGCTGGGCAAGCATGAATTCTTCACCCTCGGTCACGAGGATGCCCCTCGTCAGTTCCTTAGTGACCGCTCGAATGGCGGTCCAAATTGAGGATACGAGCTTCTCGGTGGCCTGGTTTCCCCCCGTGGGAGCCTTGCTCCGCATCATCGTTCGCAGCTTCTTAGTGGCCACTTGAGACGCGAGAATATCGTTGGCATAGCCCACGTCCTCCAATGTCAGGCCGGCCGGGCATTCCAGCATGCGGTTCTCGATGTGTCCATTGCTCAGAACGAGAACGAGGAGGACTTGCTTTGGTCCGAGGGCGCTGACTACCGCATTGCGGATCGAAACATCCTGATTTTTGACGGTCACAGCGACCGTGAGCAGATGAGTGAGCCGGCTGAGGACCCGGGCCGTGTCCCGAAGCGTCGCGTGTAACGCGTCTCCTTCCTCAGTGACGTCCTTGACTTGCTGTCGAGTCCCCTGCTCTGGTTCCTTGGGAACGATCAGGCGATCCACGTAATAGCGGTAACCCATGTCGCTCGGAATCCGACCCGCGCTAGTGTGCGGCTGTTCGAGGAAACCAAGGTCAGACATCTCCGCAAGCTCGTTTCGAACCGTGGCGGACTTGACGCCCAACTCGTACTTCTGAACGAGCAGTTCCGAGCCCACCGGCTCGGCTCCCCGCACGTACTCGACAATGACGGCGTGAAGGATCGACTGCTTTCTGGCGTCAAGGTCAGACATCTACTTCTAGTTTACGTGTGCAAGGTGCTTGTTCCACGCATTTTGTCATCCGGGGCCTCTCGAAGGCGGGGGTGCTCGGGACGAGTTTAGAAAATGAGGGCAAAGACGTGGACGTCTTGCCTAAGGTGCAGACCTGGAGGTCCGCGCTCCCAGCGTTATGCAGCCGTTAGGTAGTCGCGGTTTAGGAGCGCGGACCTCCAGGTCTGCACCTTA
>JANYLD010000415.1 GCA_025363835.1 Armatimonadota bacterium | reverse complement strand
GCAAAGGAGCTTCACACCCGCGGCGATTGGCCGGGAGCAATCTCAGATTTGACGGGAATGGCCGTCATTCAGGGAGCCATCGGGGACGTCCTGCCCAAGGAGTTTGGCACTTCATCAGCTGAGAGCGTCGAAATTGTCCGTTTCCGGCTCCTCGATGCCATGAGGTCCGCTCGGCCGCAAATCGTCTGGCAGCCCGGAATGCCTGTCGGTGCCGTCCACGTGCCGATTTCGCTTGATCCAATCAGACCACATCCGACGATGGCCAAGAGCTACGGCGTGCCCGAAGTGTTTGCGGATTCAATCGTAGGGCAATTTGCGCCGCCCCATCCATCAGTCACTGCGTTTCGAATTGGCAAGCTGGCGGTCGTAGGCGTGCCGGGGGAGCCAACTTCCACTCTTGGTCGGCAGATTCGCGATGCGGGGCGGAGGATGGGGTTTTCTTCGGTCTTGGTTTGCAGCCATGTGAACGGGTGGATGGGCTATATCCTCGACCCCGCGGACTACGACCGCGGTGGCTATGAGGCCACGCTTTCGTTTTACGGGCGGAACGAAGGGGCGAAGGTGGTTGCGGCGGGGGTGGAAGCCTTGAAGAAGCTGTGCACCCTGGCGCGGTAAACCTACGAGCCGCCATAGCGCGTGGGTCGGGTTTGGTTACTCCGCGCCCGGTTGCCATGTCTGGAGGGCGAGAGCGAAAAGAGCGCCTTTGATCGAGGTCTTGGTCTTGTCAACGAGCTCTGGAACGCTCACCTTGGCCTTGTCGGCGTCTCCGGGCTGCACGTCGATGAGGACACCGGCTTTGCCCAAGATCTGGTCGCCGTTATTGGTCACGTCGGTTAGGGCGGGCATCGAGTCAAAGAACTCGTTAAGACGCTTGCGGGATGCCTCAGCTCGGTGATCGGCATCGTCACCGGTAAACGTGTAGATGAGCTTGTTGTTGAACCAAGCTTGAACTCCGCCGTCCACCTTCTTCAATTGAGCCGAGAACGAAGTGGTGACGGCGCTCCGGTGGATCGGTATGTTCGCTTGCTTCAGGTCGTGGACGATCGCGGAGACGCGCTCGTCGCTGGGCGGGTGCGTGCGGAAGATGCCCCAGTCAATGCTCAGCAACGGGTTGTTCTTTTCCATCGTGTTCAGACGCTCGACCAGCGTCAGACAAGCGGCCATATTGTAGGGGCTCTGTCGCATAAGCTGGAACCCGCCATAGTCGGCCGCGTCTTCAGCCCGCTGGCTCCAGCCGCTTAAGATTGCTTGGCTCGCCAATTGCGTGCCCATTAGCACGCCATAACCTGTATTGCCGCCCCGCAAAATGGATGCGAGAATCAACGGAATCTCGATTGCCTGATTCTTGGCGGCGTCGTGCTGAAGCTGGGCGACGTGGCGAAGCGCTGCATGCGCGACTTCGTGGCCCAAGACGGCCGCGAGCTCGTCGTCACTTTGCACAAAATTCAGCAGGCCCTCATAGACGTAGATGTGGCCGCCGGGAAGGGAGAAGGCGTTAACATCCTTTCCTTGGAGAACCTTGAAATCGTAGTCGAACTTGCTGTAGCGCTTGTCTCCCCACAGGGCAATGATGTGGGTCTTATTGGCCAGATCTGCCATCACGCCGCCAATTCTTTTAACCCGCTTCTGCATCTCCTCGTCTTTGGAAATCTTCTCAGTCTTCTCCACCTGCTCGACATACTTCTTGCCCATGGCGATGTCGCCATCGATGTCCTTTTGATGCTTAACGTCGATCGTCAGGTCGGACTTGCCACTGGCTGAATCAGTTGTGGATTGGCAAAAGCCAAGAGGCGCAATGGCGTAGACGAGGCCAAGCCCGAGAAGCAGTCTTTTCACCATAGTTCACTTATTCCGACGCACGAGGAGAGCCATCGGGATCAAGATGTACGGGCCTGTCCCGTTCTCTATCCACTACGCACAGAATTCGAAGGGGTTCAGTCCCCGTGTTTTGGAACTGGTGGGGAGTGTTGGCGGAGACGTGCACGGCGTCGTTAGGGGCGATGGGATGGAGGTCGTCAGCCAGTCGTACCTGGCCGGAACCGGAGAGCACCACGACACAGTGCTCATGCTCGTGTCTCTCGAAAGAGGTGAAGCCGCCCGGCTCGACGGAGAAGCAGCGCATTTCAAAGGCGGCTTCCGATTCGGGCATTAGATTGAAACGCGTGACCGCCTCCCAGGCACCGGGCAGATCTTTGTACTTTTTCGGCTCGACCCCTTCCCAATTGCTTCCCTGCCACCGCTGAATCACGAAAACATCACCATCGCCTTTAGGATTTCGCCCTTCTTCATCGCTTGATACGCTTTCGGAAGCTCGTCCAGCCCGATAAAGTCCGAAACAACTTGCTCCGCATTGATTTTGCCCCTTTTCAGCACGTTTGCGGCGCCAAGCGTGTCGGTCGGACCGCAGGAGTAGCTTGTCACGATCTTGACATCCTTGAAGTAGAGGCTGTTGAGGTCTACGGACGTCGGCGTCCCGGGCGGCATGGGGGCGAATAGAATAATGGTCCCTCCCGGGGCGATGATATGAGATGCGAGGTCGAGGGCAGCCTGATTTCCGGGGCAAACGAAGACGTAATCCGCAGAAGAAGGCGAGTTTGACGTTCCCGCGTTCAGGCCAAGGTTGCCTGCCCATGCAATTCTAGCGGGATTGATCTCGTAACCGGTTGCCTCGGGGATCAGAAGCATGTGCATTAGCCCCATGACTCCGAGTCCAATAACGGCAGTTCTCGGCGGAGGCAGATCCTGACAATGCGATTGGTCGGAAATCCCGGCCGCTCTCATGGCTTTAAGAACGCACCCCAGGGGCTCGATCAGAGCCGCGTCCTGGGGACGCATTTCGTTGGTGGGGATCGTGTCATTCAGATTCTCCTTGCTGACAGCAATTATCTCGGCCATCCCTCCTGGGAGCAGCTTCGTCGATTTCCATTGGGCGCAGTGCACGTAGAGGCCGCGTTTGCATAGGTCGCACTTTAGGCAAGGAGCGTGATGGTGTGGGAAAACGCGACTGCCAACGGGAAACCGATCATCGTTCGACTCAAAAACCTGGCCGGAAACCTCGTGCCCCAGAACGTGGGGCACCTTGCGATCCATGTACCAATCCATCAGCTCGCCGGAGCACAGCCCGCATGCTTCCGTTCTAACCAACAGCCCACCTTCCGACAGACGCGGCTCGTCTTCCTCGACGATGGCGACCTGGCCGTTTCCAATGTAGCGGGCGAGTTTCATAGGAAG
>JANYLD010000362.1 GCA_025363835.1 Armatimonadota bacterium | reverse complement strand
CTGCCGACCGTGTTTTGAGGGGAGTAAGAGCCCGCATCTTTTCGGGAGCGCGAGCCCAAGACGCCTCTTCCTCTGCCGCTTTCTCGTCATCAACGGTCGGAGCCATGTTGCCGCCCCACCCATTCGCTTCGGAAGTCGCGTATTCGATCGGATGAAACCCAGGGTTCACCCCGTAATACCCGTCGCAGTACGGACAAGTTTGCGGAACGTGAAAAGTCTCGGTGGAGCGGTGCGGATAAACGGTCGGATCGCCGTAGTCGTTTACGATCTGGTCGTAGTCCGCCTGCGAAATGAACTTACGATACATCTTCGGGCTCCAGTTCTTTCACGATAGTCACGTCGTTATCGGGCCACGAAAGAGCGGCTCTCGCTGCCTCGAAGATCGTCGGAGCACGCCACGTCCTCTTGTACGCGTTGAACTCGTCCGCCGGGTTCGCATTCCACGCTTCGAGCATACATTCGCCGTTCTGCCAGAACACGACCGGTGAACGACCGTCCGCAACGAGGCGACCGATCAGCGAGTCTGCGTCTCCGGACTCCGGCGCCTCACCTTCTTCACCAAGTTCGTTGACAAGAAGTTCGAACACGACGTTGACCTGATGGGCCATCGCCTCCGCGTTCTGAGCGCGTTCGTTCAGCCGCTGAAGCAAGAAGAGGGCGGAGTTGTTCATGAGCGAGCCTCCGGCGAACAGCACCCGTCACATCCGTGGATACCGGGGTCTACGCCGGTCTGGATCAGGAGATCGTCGGGATCGGGGTGGCCTACGCGGTAAACGATCTCGCCATCCTTCTCGTGCGGACAAAGGCGCTCCATGATCCGGCGGTCTTCTCGCCAGTTCTGAGGCCAATCTCGCATGTGGTGGTCCGAGGGTTTGTGCAGACAACAGAACGCGCCGAGGCATTCCCCGTCAGGGTGACCCATGATCACTTGACCGCCAACGAGAACCGTTCGAACGAGAGGAGGCATGACTAGTCCAACGCTTCCCGTACCAGCTTTCTTCCCGGGAGGGGCTCAAAGTTCAAACATCCGCACTCCCACCAGCCTCTCGGTTCGATCGAAATCCTGCGTCCACAGCGTCCGGGTCTTCGGCTGAATGACCAGTGTTCGGCTTCGCTGTGGCCACATCCCGCGCAGAAGCTAGCTCGGGCTCGCTTCAGATCGAAGTCTGGATTTACACCAATCGCCATCAGTATCTTCCAACGATCCAGGAGTGAGGTATCATTCCCTTCATGGCTCACACCAAACTCACGACCAAGACGATAACGCTCGCAGCGTCCACGGTATCGACCGTCACCCTCGACGCCGGACCGGACATCGTAACCGCCCCCGTAGGAACCTCGAATGATGGGATCACGCGGACTCCAAAACTGATGGGAATCGAGATTCTTAACGTGGACGGAGCCGAAGCGATCTACGCGCTCCTCACTAAAGGAGACGACGCCGGGATCTTCGCCGCACCCGCGAACCCGACGGTCAAGGGCGATGGCGAACTGGTGGTCGCCAAGGCGGCAGGAGATACGACCCGAATCCCGTGCAACGCTCGCCAGGTCATCGTCAAGCTGATCTCCCCTGGAACGCCGACCGTGACGGTACGTAGCGACGCCGGACAGTCCTACCTGTAGCTACTGCTGAGCGGCGATAACGAGGCTCTGAGCGGCCTTCATGAGGAGGCTCCCGGCCTGAGCGAACAGTGCGGCGGCTTGGGTTAGGGCGACTTGCGTCGGGGTTTGTGTCGCATAGATCTCAGAGTACGTCTCTTGGTACATGCCCGCGAGTCTATCGGACTCGGTGGTGATATCCGTAAATAGCCTTATCCCGATTGACGATAACCTCGGTGTAGTGGTTCTCGCAGTAACTAAGCATCCCTACGTCGAACCACGGGAGATCGTCGCAACGAGTAGGCCACGCGCAGCGTTCGGAAGACATCAGAAGAGGTCCATCGGGCGCCATGGCGTCTTGGTCAACATCCGAGCCTGAACGATCGCAAGCTCTTCGAGGAGAAGTCTATGACTGAACCCGGGCACGGTGTAGTCCGGATCTTGGGTTAGTTCCATCGGAAGGCCGAGGCTCGGCCCATTCGTGTACTCATCGTCCAGAACGATGATCTGCTTGTTCCAGAAGAAGTAGCGCGGCCTCCCCATTCCTTCGGCGGCCATCTCCA
>JANYLD010000361.1 GCA_025363835.1 Armatimonadota bacterium | reverse complement strand
ACTCCCGCACCATCCTCGATCAGAAGGGCGCCGAGTCGCTCATCGGCCGAGGCGACATGCTCTTCCTCCCCATCGACGCCAGCATGCCGGCTCCGGGAACTTCTCGGTTGGGTCCCAGGCTCGCCATCAAAGATTCAACTGGCGCGACGCCGGTAGGCCTAAGTGCCGGCGAGACGCCTGCGCTCCCAGTAAGGATCGCGGACATCCATCGCTCAACCCGCCTTACCGGGTTGAAGGGTGGCCTTTGAAATACGAACCTACGAAGCTGAACCTACTTGTACGAACCCTCAACCCGGTGGGGCGGGTTGAGGGTTGGATGCGGAGGAGTTAGGCAAGGGTGGTCCTACCGGCGTTGAACCTGGCAAACGGTAAACTGGTGCCTCACCCGCAGGCTGAGCGGCGTTTGAAGGTGCATAAAAATCATGGCAGCTACCCATAGCAGAGAGTCGTTGAACGGAAAGAAGGGCGTGAAGACCTGGCGAGAGAAGGTTGGCCTCGCGGAGATGCTGAAGGGCGGCGTCATTATGGACGTCGTTAACGTCGAGCAAGCCCGCATCGCGGAAGACGCAGGCGCAGTCGCCGTCATGGCACTTGAGCGCGTTCCTGCCGACATCCGAGCCGACGGCGGCGTGGCCCGCATGAGCGACCCGGAGATGATCATCGGGATCAAAGAAGCCGTCTCCATCCCCGTCATGGCCAAGTGCCGAATCGGCCATTTTGTCGAAGCCCAGATATTAGAGGCCCTCGAAGTCGACTTCATCGACGAAAGCGAAGTCCTCACCCCCGCCGACGAAGAGAACCACGTCGACAAGCACGCCTTCACCGTCCCCTTTGTCTGCGGCCTGCGCAACCTCGGTGAGGCGCTCAGAAGGATTTCAGAGGGCGCGGCAATGATGCGAACCAAGGGCGAGGCTGGCACCGGCGACGTAGTTGAAGCCGTCCGCCACATGCGCAACCTCATGAAAGACATCCGCCGCATCCAGCACTGCCGCGAGGACGAGCTTTACGTGATCGCCAAAGAACTCCAAGCGCCGCTTGACTTGGTCAAGCAGGTCCGAGAACTGGGCAAGCTCCCCGTCCCCAACTTCTCCGCCGGCGGCATCGCCACCCCCGCCGACGCTGCACTGATGATGCAGCTCGGCGCCGAGACCGTCTTCGTCGGCTCAGGAATCTTCAAGTCCGGCAACCCCGCCAAGCGGGCCAAAGCCGTCGTAGAAGCCGTCCTCTTCCACAAAGACCCCAAGAAGCTCGCCGAGATCAGCCGCAACCTAGGCGAAGCCATGGTCGGCCGTACGGTTGCCTCGCTGGACGAGAAAGAGCTGTTGGCTACGAGAGGCTGGTGATCCCAGACTCCCTTCACTTTGTGCCGATGTCTGTGCGGCAGAGGGGGAAGGGCAGGGGATGGGCGTTCCGGAAGCGCGAAATCAACGCAGGCACGTCCAACCTGTCGCATACTAGTTTTAGGGGAATCCAGAAATGATTTTAAGTCTTTTCATAGCGGCATCCGTCGCCTCAACTCCGAAATGGTCTAGACCGCTCCCCGGCGGTGGCGCCATCACTCTCCTTGCGGTATCTGATAACCGTGGCAAGAAATCATGGACGCCGGATGGCAAGCCTCTTTCGCCGTGGATCGTCTCCGATGGCGTTAAGAAGATGCCTCCCGGCTTTCTGAGCTCCTCAAAGTATCCAGCGCTCGTGTTTCGAATCACCAGCGCGGGCGACCAGGATGCGCCCGGCTTGGAGCAAGACCCCTCGGTTGGAGGCGCCATAACCATCAAGCGTGAGAAGCGCTCGTTCTACCTGGCTGAACTTGCGGCGGCTTACCCAGCGGAGAGCCAGACAACGAATTTAAAAGTTGGTTGTGACGAGGGAAATTGGGAATCGCTTTCGAGGTTCAACTTGAAGACCAAGAAGGCTATCGGCGTCAAGTTCTTGCCAGACCATCTCATCCAGCGGAACGGCGCGAAGAGCAGATTCGAAGTCAAGTGGAAGAGGCCATCCACTATGATGGGCTCAGGTCAGAAATTCAGGATCACCTTGCTCATGAACAGCGGAAAAGTCATCACCGACAGCATCGGTGGCGGGCCCCTGTCTGAAATGGACGTCTACTTCTCGGTCGACGGCAACAAGGTCTCCGCCATCAACTTACAGAAGCGTCAAGTGACATGGTTTGCTTTCTACGATGTTCAACTCCGCCCTAAGAGCTAGGGCAGGGCCCGCTGTTGAGTTAAGATCACATTCGTGATTGCTGCCATCGCTCTATTACTCGTAGCCCCCAAGTCCGGCTGGACACAAAAGCTGACTAACGGCACGTCGGTGTCGCTTATTGCCCTCACCAACTTTGGGCAACGAAAATCCTGGACGCCCGACGGCGCGTCAGTCAAAAACTTGGTCGCCCCGTCGCTCCTCCAAACGATGAATCAGTCCTCCAAGGGCGGGGCAGCGAGCACCGTGGTCAACTTCATGGTCCAAGTGCGTCCGGGCACTGGCGCTGATGAGCCCGCCGTGGCGATGAAGATCGGCAAGCAAGACCTCGGATACGGCTTTGTTCTGCGCGACCTGCAGGATAAAAATCTGTGGTGGGCCGGAGCGGGGCGTCCAAAGACCAAGCTCGGAGCGACAGAGAACTTGATGGTCGGAGTCGGTGCGGGAGCCTGGAAGGTTTCTTCCTCGCATGACCTGGAGAACGGCATCACCAAGGGGCCCAAGTTCTTTATGAGCATCTCCCACTCCAGGATCACCAAAGCTGGGCATAAGGAGCCGGTCGAGCTCGATGTCAGCTTGCCTCCGGCCGTCGATGGAAAAGCGTTCCGTTTCAAGGTGTACTGCTCCGATGGCAGTGTGCTCCAACCCGCCGGGTCCGTTCCGACGAGGCCCGGCGCCCGCAGGCTCTTCTTCGTCGAAAACAACAAGCGCTTCGTCCACGTTGACTTGCAGACCAGGACGTACACATGGGTGACCTTCAAGGGCGTCCATACCCACTCCAAATAGGTCCAGTGCAACGCTAAGGAGTAGGAAATATTATGGGCGTTTATTCCATCCACCACGTCACCGCCGTTACCGCCAAGATCCAAGACAATCTGGCCTTCTACACCCAAACCCTCGGTCTGCGCCTCGTCAAGCGAAGCGTTAACCAGGACGACGTCAGCGCGTACCACCTGTTCTATGCCGACAAAGTCGGTTCGCCCGGAACCGACATGACCTTTTTTGATTGGCCCATGATCGGCTCCAACGTGCCCGGCGCCGGCTCGGTGGCTTTGACCTCGTTTAGAGTCCAAGGTGAGGCTTTGGATTGGTGGCAGAACCGGTTGCAGGAGGCCAACACGCATCCTCTTCGCGGCGCGGACTCTTTGGGTCGTGCGAACATCTTGTTTGCCGACGGTGAGGGCCAGCGATTGGAACTGGTTGCCGATACGGGTTTGGAGTCGCACGCTGTCGCGTGGGACGAGGTGGTGCCCGCCGATAAGGCGATCCGCGGCTTCCTCGGTGTCACCCTAGAGAGCGCGAGACCGGAATTAACTGTCAAGTTCTTGACGGACGTTTTCGGCTATCAACCCACTTCCACCGATCCTCAGGCCTACGAAGTCTCAGGCGATGGCGCGTATGGCGTCGCGCGAGTGATCGACCCGACGGTCCAGCGCTTCACGCGCCTCGGGGCTGGGGGCGTACACCATGTCGCGTTTCGGGTTTCTGACGAGGATGAGCTTTTGCAGATGCGCGATAAGGTGGCTGCGTTTGGTCTGCATCCGACGAGCGAGATCGACCGGTTCTACTTCAAGAGCGTTTACTTTCGAGAGCCCGGTGGAGTTCTCTTTGAAATGGCCACCGATGGGCCGGGCTTTGCGTCGGACGAGTCCCAAGACTCCCTCGGCGAGAAGTTGGCGCTGCCTCCGTTCTTAGAGCCGCAGAGAGCGAAAATCGAGGCTGGTCTTAAGCCATTGGAACCTGTCGCACGGTAGCGCTTCGTCGCAAGCCGCAGATCATCGCTCCCCCGGCCCCTCCAACGCGGCGCTGTCAAATAGCGCAGTGCGCGGCTGGAGCCGGGGGTTTAATGCATCATTTGGAAGCGACGATCAAAACCCCCGGCCCCAGCCAAGTCTGAAGATGGCGTGAGCAACGCGTTGGAGGGGCCGGGGGAGCCACGTTGGCGGCTCGCGGCTAGGTGCTTAACCAAGCCTTCGCAGCCACGAAATCTTGCTGGATCAAGTTGTGCCCGGCATCAACAACCAGGTGCTCAACCTCAGCCCCAGAGGACCAAAAGATTTCCGCTAACCGCTTCGCATTCTCAAGCGACATAAGTGGATCGTGAGTCCCGTTCGCCAGAAAGATCCGCTTGCCACTCAGATCAAGCGGCGCCTCCGGTTCGAAGGGCACCATCGCCCTCAGCAGAATTGCCCCACCCAACAGCTCTGGCCTCCGAAGCAACAGGCTCGCCGCCATGTTCGCCCCATTGGAAAAGCCAAGCGCGAACACGCGGTCCGCCGAAAACCCATGCTCCGCCGCGGCAGCCACCAGAAACGAAGCCAGAGCCTCCGTTTCCTCCCGCATGTTTTCCTGATCAAACACTCCTTCCGCGAACCGCCGAAAAAAACGATTCGCCCCACCCTCGCTCACCCGACCACGTGGGCTTAAAATCGAAGCGGCCGGGTCCAAGGCTTGAACGAGCGGAATCAGATCATTCTCATCCGCGCCCGTCCCGTGGAGCGCGAAAATGACGCGGTCAGAAGTGCCTGGAAGCCAGCGATGAATGAATTCCACGAAGGGATGTTACTTCGAGCCGCAGGTCAACAGCCAAACGCCCTAGCAGGTAGTCCAACCTCCGGTTAACTGGAACATCCTATGATGTTCTTGTCCGGAGATATCGCAATCCATGCGGCTTTACCGAAGGACGTTCAAGGCATCTTAAGCTGCCTCTCGGAAGCCTTTGCACCCCACAGGGACCAGTACACGCCCGAGGCCTACGCAGACATCGTCTTAAATTCGAAATCGATCCTCCGGCGCATGCACGAAATGCGCGTCAGCGTCGCGGTCAAGCTCTCTTCTCCTGAAGACATGAACGAACAAGTCGTCGGAACAATCGCTACTCTCGCACTTGGCGCCGATCTTCCCGATCAGGACGAATACCCTGTCGGTTCTTATGAGCCTCTGCCACGGGAAGGACACATTCGAGGCATGGCCGTGCGGCCTGAAATGCAAGGAAGCGGCCTGGCTGAAATGCTTCTTGGCCTCGCTGAGGAAAGCCTTGCCAGAGAAGGATGCTCGTTCGTCACCTTAGACACAACCGAGCCGCTCCAACGAGCCATTCGTTTCTACGAAAACCGTGGCTATCGCGCGTCCGGCTCGCTGCGTGATTTTTATGGCATGAAGCTGATCGAGTACGAGAAACAACTCATTTAATGCATTCGATGAGTTGTCCCATTTGTCCTCCCCGTGGCAGAGGCTCATAAGAACCGACAGGGTATTCGTCCTGATC
>JANYLD010000305.1 GCA_025363835.1 Armatimonadota bacterium | reverse complement strand
TGTTCGTGAAGTCCACGAGCAAGATGGCGTTCTTACCCACGAGGCCGACCAAGCAGATGATGCCGATCATGCCGACGATGTTGAGTGACATATTGCAGAGCACCAGAGCCAACAGCGCGCCGACCATGGCTTGCGGCTGGGCAAGCTGGATGATGGCGGGGTAGAGCATGTTGTCGTAGAGCGACGCTAGCAGCATGTAGACCAAAAAGAAGCCCAGGATGAGAGCGAACATCATGAAGACGCCTTCACGAGAAGTCGCATCAGCCTGGCCGAGAGGTTTCTCGTGGACCCCTGCCGGGATCATGTTGTGGGCCTGAATGTAGGCGTCGATCTGGCCCTGCGCGGTTCCAGCCGCGTAGCCGGGGAGGAGGTCCGCGGTGAGCTGGACTTCTTCTTCCTCGCTTCTTCGGCCGATCTTGTCGATGCCTGATCCGTTCTGGAGCGTTGTGACGCTGCCGAGCATGACTGGGCTGCTGTTGTCGAACTTGACCGGGAGCTGCGAGAGGATGGCGGGATTGTTCCGGTCGGCCATGCTGAGCATGACTCGGATCGGATACTCAAGTCCATTCTGTCGGAGCTTGGCGTCGTTGTTGCCCTGATAAAGCGTTCGGAGGGCGGCGCCGACGTCGGCCGGAGTGAGGCCGGTGTCTGCCATTCGCTGACGATCCGGAATGGCGCGCACTTCGGGCTTGCCGGGCTTGCTGCTGATGTCTGGGTTGATGACGCCTGGAACCGCGCCTGCGAGCAGTGCTTCCTTGATTTTGCTCGCCGTATCCACGACCGCCTGGCGGTTGTCGGACAGGAAGCTCATCTGGATGGGCTGGCCGAAGCCTCCACTATTGGCGGAGACTGTGACCTGCGCGCCGGGCACGCGGCCGATGAGCGTCGTGAGCTCGGCGGCGACGGCGTCAGACGACTTGTTTCTCGTAGCGCCGGGCGTGCGGGTTATCCCGATCTTGTCGGTGAATGCGGGCTTGTCTTTGAGAGTAATGGCCAGCTGCCCGTAGTTGGAGCCGGAGTTTCCGCCGCCACCGAAGCCGCCGCTTTGGGAGCCGACTTGGGTGAGCACATATTCCACGTCCGGATGCTTCATGACGATGTTCTCAAGGTTTACGAGGACCCCTGAAGTGGCATCTAAGCTGGAGCCTGGAGGCATCTGGACGTTGACCGAAACCTGGCCTTGGTCGCTATCGGGCATGAACTGGAATTTGAAGACGCCTTCCGGAGTCTTGGAGCCGACAGGAGCCTTGTACATTCCGTAGCCGAATCCTATCATTGCCGCTAGCGGGAATATTAGGCCGAAGGCAAGGGCGTTCAACGGTATTCGAGCTTTCGCAAATGGCTTGAAGAAGTTCGCAATCCATCCAATGACGCCGAACAGGGCCCAGGTGACGAACAGACCCTGAACAAGACCCATCACAGGCGCCATGCTTGCCATTGCGGGCGGCATTTTGGCCTTGGCCTGCTGAGTCATCATCATCACCATCGCGAGCGAGAGTCCCCAGGCGACCAGTGGCTTGGCACGGGAGTGCCAAGCCTTCGCCCAATACTGCGCTCCGAAAACGATAAAGCCGACTAAGAGTGCTCCGACTGTAAGGTACAGACCGGTCGTGATCGCTGCCGGCAACGTAGCGCTGGTGCTGGCGATCATGAAGACAATGACCGCAACCAATGCCAAGTTGCCAAGCGTGAACACGAACCATCGATGGGTCAGAGCCCACTCGAGCACGCGGCCGTAGAACCGCTGCAGTCGGCCGAAGTGGTATTCAAACCAGCCGGCGAAGCCGCTTGTAAAGTGCTCCACGTTCTCGTTCTTTCGGTACCACCGAGCGGCAAGCATGGGGGTGACGGTGAAGGAGACGAAGAGCGAGGAGAGAACCGCGAAGACGAAGGATAGGGCCAGCGGCTTGAAGAACTCTCCGACGATGCCGCCCATGAAGCCGATGGGAGTGAAGACAACGACGTCGACGAAAGTGATCGCGATGGCGGCGAGGCCAATTTCGGACCGGCCGTTGATGGCTGCATCACGGGGGTTCTCCCCCATTCGCAAGTGCCGGTAGATGTTTTCAAGGACGACGATCGCGTCGTCCACAAGCACGCCGATGGCGAGCGAGAGGGCCATCATCGACATGTTGTTGATGGTGAATCCGGCCGCTTTCAGAGCGATGAAGGTGGTGAAAAGGCAGAGCGGGATCGCGATCGCCACGATCATCATTCCTCGGAAGTTGTGGAGGAAGACGTAAACCGTGAGGGCGACGAGGATGACGCCGAAAGTGATGGAGAACAACAGGTCTGTGATCGACTCGGAGATGTTCTTGCCCGAGTCTAGGACGATCTGGGCATTGAGTCCATAGTTCTTGTATTGGGTCTCGAGCTGGGCGAGGAGCGCTTTTGCGGCAGCGCCGATGACGACTGCGTTTCCTTCTTTGATCTTCTGAATGGCGAGGACGACGGTGTTTTTGCCGTTCAGCCGGGAGTACTGGGTCTTCTCGGCAGCCGTGTCCAGAATGGTGGCGACATCTTTGAGCCTGACGATTTGCGGGCGGCCACCGTTGACGCCTTTGACGGAAAAGACCAGGTTGCGGACGTCCTCCACGTTCTCAAACTCGCCCTTTAACCGGACGGTAAGGTCGCTGTTGTTGGTGACCATGTGGCCACCAGGGATGTCGAGGCTGGCGTTGGCGAGGGCCTGTTGGACGTCATTGATGCCGATGCCGTAGGCGAGCAGCTTGTCCTTACTGACTTGGATCTGGATCTCGCGCTGGTCACCACCTTGCACGACGGCCGATCCGACGCCAGGGATCTGGAGAAAGCGCTGCTGGATCTTGTTATCGAGGAGGTCCCTGAGATCGCGAGCATTCAGGTTGGTGCTGCTGAAGGCCAGGTACATGACGGGCGACGAGGAAGCGTCGAATTTTGTGATCTGCGGCTTGAGAGCATCCTTGGGCAGGGAGCCTACGGCGGAATCGACTCCGGACCGAACGTCGTCGAGAGCGACATTGATGTTGGTGCCGATGTCGAACGTGGCTGTGATGCTGGCGAAGCCTTCACGAGACGTACTCGTGACCTCGCGCAGGTTGTTGACGCCAGAAATGGCCTGCTCGATCGGCTTCGCGACCAGGTTGCTGATCGTGTCCGCGTCGGCGCCAGGGTACTGGACGACCACGTTGACAACTCCGAAATCGACGTCCGGATTCTCCTCAACACGCATGCTGCGGTAGCTGATCGTTCCGATCAGCAGAGCCGCCACCATGAGCATCAATATGAAGACCGGCCGGGTAATGGCCGTTTTAGTTAAACCCACGTTATCCTCCGCCCACCTTTCGGGCGTTTGAGACTGCTACTGTTTGCGGCTGGGCTTGAACGGGCGTGCCGTCTACCAAGTCCTCCATTCCGCGAATTACAACCTGCTGTCCGGCGACGAGTCCTTGGACCTGAATGTAATTCTCTTGGCTCAGGCCGGTCGTGACCGCGACCTGATGCGCCTTGTTGCCGTCAACGATGAATACGACACTTTTCCCGTCTCTTTGCACCACGGCTGAGCTGGGAACGACGGTTGCATTGGGAACCGACTTCAGGAGGATGTCTCCTGACGCGAACATGCCCGGCTTCACGCCGCTTAGGTCGCCGTTGATCTGGATGCGAGCCTGGAAGAGGCGGCCGAGATTTTGGCTCACGGGGCTCACGTTCACAACGTATCCTACGAAGGTTCGGCCCGGAAGAGCGTCGATTTTGACTGATGTCGTCTTGCCTGGCCGGACCGAATCGACGGCGGACTCGGG
>JANYLD010000291.1 GCA_025363835.1 Armatimonadota bacterium | reverse complement strand
GACATGCGGCTTCACCATTTTCCACTCTTAGCCGCTGGTACAGAATCCTGGGAAAGGACAGGGGAAGGGGCAGGGGATGGGGGTTCCGGGGCTTCTGATTGTCGCCAGCTTCGGATTTGACGCAGAGGCGCAGAGGTCGCAGAGGCGCAGAGGCAGAAGCGGTCAAGAAATCGAGACTCGCTGCAAGCCAAGGTTCCGGAACCCCCATCCCCAGCCCTTCCCCCTCTGCCGCACGGACATCGGCACAAGGGGAAGGGAGGAGAAGTTAGTTTGGCTTAGCCGGAGTTGCCGCTTTGTCGGCGGGCTTGTCGGTTGGTTTCTTGGATACCTTCGGCTCCTTCGGAACCGGGGGTTGGTGGGGGTGGCCGATGCCGGGGGCGGGGGATAGGGTGGGGAGGTTGTTCTTGGCGAGGACGGCGTTGAAGTCAGCCAGGTCCTTGCCTTGGAGTTGCATCCAGTTCCACTCGACTGTATTGAGGTCGTTGGCGGCTGCGTTGCAGGCTTGGGTGTTGGGATCGTTGGGGGCCATGTCGCCGGAGTCAAGGGTCATCAGGTGGCCGTCCATCGTGCGATTGACGCCGGTGAAGGTGGGGCTAGAGGCTCCGCCGCCTCTGAAGCCGCCAAAGCGGCGTCCGCCGCCGTTTGAGCCGCCGATGGCGGCAAGCTTGGCGTCAAACGCGGTCGCGGCGTCGTTGGCTTCGCCCTTTGGATTGGCCTTCAGGATGTCGGCCACTTGCTTTCGCATAGCGGCGACTTGATCAAAGCCGGCCATCGCGTCTTTTGATCCTGCGTAGCACATGAGTTCCATCGCGGTCTGGGCGTGGATGTCTCGGGCTGTCGCAGGAGATCGCGGGTCGTTCTTGACGGTGACGGTCTGCTTGTACGTTCTGCCGTCCGCGGTGAGGATGACGTTATAGACGCCCGGCTCGACGAGGGGGCCCTCGGGTGAGGGAGGGGTTCCGCCGGGGTTGGCGTTGATTTCGTAGCTGTGCTCGAAGGCGGGCGGGCTATCGTAGCGGATATCCCAGTTGATGCGGCTCATGCCGGCGTCGGCGGGGATCGGCTTAGGATTGGCGACCCAGAAGTCGGGCACAGGAGGAGGCGCTTCGGTCCACGCCGGCATCGGCGCGCTGGACACGTGGCGGACCTCGTGTCCGGCGGAGTCGGTGATATCGACCGAGATGTCAGAGGATGGTTTGGAAGCGAGGTTGTAGTAAATGATCGCGCCTTCCGGTGGGTTGGCGGCGTGCGGGATCTCGGGCGGGAACGGGGTGTCGTCGTTCACGTTGCGGCGGACGCGGATGGCGTCTGCGGGTTTGAAGAGATGGGCGGGCTCGGAGGCGATTGCGGGGGTCATCTCACGCAGAGGCGAGAAGTCGTCGAGGATCCAGACGCCTCGGCCGTAGGTTCCGGCGACGAGGTCGTTGTCCTTGATGGTCATGTCTCGATAGCTGGTGACAGGCAGGTTGCCTAGCTGCTGCCAGGTATCGCCGTCGTTGAAGGACACGTAGACCGAGCTTTCGGTTCCGGCGAAGAGGAGGCCGGCTTTCTTGGTGTCGGCTCGGATCACGCGGGCAAAGCTGCCGGCGGGGACGTTGTCGGGGATGCCGGTGGTGATCGGCGTCCAGGTCTTGCCGAAGTCGTGGGTTCGGTAGAAGTAAGGCTTGTAGTCGCCCACGTTGTGGCAGTCGACGGCAACGTAAGCGGTGCCGGCGTCCTGGTGGGAGGCGTCGATGGCGGAGACGTCGGCTCGGGTTGGGTTGGCGAGGTTGGGGATGGTGACGTCCTCCCAAGTCTTGCCGCGGTCCTGAGTGAGCTTGACGAGGCCGTTGCTGGTGCCAACCCAAATGGTGTTGGGGGAGACGGTGGAGACGGAGATCGACTCGATCGCGCCGCCACTGTTCGGGCCTTGGAGGGTCGCTTCATTTGGGTTGACTGCGTCAGGGTCTTCCATCTGGGCGCCGCTGTCGTTAGCTGCAGCGACAGCCTCTTCTGGGTCAACATTGCCGCCCGGCCTGCCTGCTGGTGGGGCGCCTGGGGCGGGAGGGGTGACACCTTTGGCGTAGCCGAGGTCTGGGCTGAGTTTTTTCCAATGCATGCCGCCATCGGTGGTGGACATCACGTAGTTGAATCCGGCGAGAAGCTCTTTCGGGTTGTTGGGGTTGAAGTAGAGGGGTTGGTTGCTGACTTGGCGGAGCCTTTCTCGCGGGTCGGCGCTGGGGCTGACTTCGATCCACTGGCCGCTTGGGTAGGTGGTCTTAACGATGCCTCGGTTGGGGCCGCCGGCGTAGGTGACCTTCGGATTGCGGGGGTCGGCGACGATGCTGCCGAACTCGTAGCCGGGGTGGGGAAGCCAATCGAGCGGGCCGACCTCGCCGAAGTTGCCGCGGCTGGCGGTGCCGATCGAGCCGCTGTCTTGCTCGGTGCCGTAGATCCAGTAGGGGAATTGGTTGTCGACGGAGATGTGATACATCTGGTCGCTGGGCTGGTTGTACCAAGAGCTCCAGTTTTTGCCGCCGTCCAGGGAGACGGTTGCGCCTTGGTCCGTGCCGAGGTAGAGACGGTTGCCGTCGGTGGGGTCGAGCCACATCTGCTGGGGGTCGTCTCCGCCGGGTGCGCCTTTGAAGCCGGTGAAGGTTTCGCCTCCGTCTTTGGAGATGTAGCTGCAGGTGTTGATCACGTAGACCGTGTTGGAGTCTTTGGGATTGACGCAGACGCCGCAGTTGTAGCCGCCTTGTCCGTTGCGGATGCGGTCGTCTTTGGCGGCCATCTGCTTCCAGGTCGCGCCGCCGTCATCGGATCGGTAGAGGCCGGAGTTTTGGACGAGGAACA
>JANYLD010000272.1 GCA_025363835.1 Armatimonadota bacterium | reverse complement strand
CCATGCCCGCGCAATCTCCGAGGGTGCCCACCGGCGGCTCGACCGCCGCCTCCACGGACGTCATGTTGAAGAGAAAGAAATGGTGAGATCCGGCGTTCATGACCCCGTGCATCTGGATGAGGTCAGCGCTCCCCCCGAAGGGGTTCGCGAAGACCTGGCACTTGTAGACCTCCGCTCCGGGCGGGACCATGAAGACCCCCAATCCTATCAAGATCGTGATCGACATGGACACTGGCATGCCGGTCTCAGCGGAGGTTGACGGCATGGATTCAGGGCAGGGTCAGGTTAAGATGACGATGAAGCAGACGTCTTGAGGGTGATTTTTTGATGAAGTGATGAGGTGATGAAGTGATCCTTCACCGGTGATCTTTCACCTCATCACCTCATCACTTGATCAAAATCATCCCCTAGCGCGGCCCCGTCACAAAATGCCACGTGTCAGAAATGTCCTTCCCCGAAGCGGTATGGGCGCGGACGCTCACCACGTAGCCGGTCTCGGGCAGCAAAGCCTGCTTGGGGATGATGAAGGCGGCGAAATCTAGATTTGGATCGTTCTGGGGGGTGTTCAGCCCGAACGCGATGGGAGTTCCGAGAGCGGTCTTTAGAGTCGCGCTGTCGACCACGATCTTTTCGTTCGTGGGCGAGAAGTGGGCGAACACGATCGGATAGCCGACGAGTCCATGCAGCCCGCAAATCGGAAGCGGGTCTGGCCGCTCGACACCTTGCCAGCTTAGCGATACACCGTGCTCGTTAGGCGCAGGCGATTCAACTGTGGCGGTCGCAGCGGTCATCCCAAATTCGATCGTCATGTGAGCTGGCGAATATCCTGCGCCCACGACCGTTGAACCGGGCTGGATGAAGGGAAGTCGGTGGTAGGGCGCGTCGAAAAGCCGGGTCAGTGACTGGCCGTACGTGGTAGATCCAAAGTCCACGCCCTCCCAAGAGCTCTCAGAGAACCCAAATGCGTCAAGTCGGTCCGCAGGCGAGGCGCCGACGAACCCGGGGTCGTTGGGGTTCTGGTAGTGGCCGGTCAAGCCGTTGAGGGCCAGGTAATGGGTGTGAGCGGCGGCAGCAGCGCACAGCCGGGGGTCGAGCTGCATGTCCGGAAGGCCGATATGCTCCCGAATAGAGTTTATTCCGTCCACTTCATGGATCTGCTCTTCGGTTGGCTGGGGCAGGGCAGAGGCGCCAGACGCGACTTTGAAGTTCCAGTCCTTGGTAACAGGCATGAAGTTGTCGACCACTACCTTGCAGGCCACCTTGTAGGAGCCGGGCTCCAAGGGTCGCGAAGGCGTGTAGACCAAAACCTTGTCCGCCGCGTCGTACTTCGATTCGACCTGCGTCCCGTTGATGGTCATCATTGCGTCGGTGACGCGGCTGCCGGCACCGGGCCAGACTTCCCAGCGCAAGGTCGGGCGCGCGACGCGCACAACGCTCTGGGGTCCAAAGGCGCGGGAGTGCGCTTCGCTCGCAAAGAGCGACGCGGGAACACTTAGCAACACGCCAAGCAATAATAAATTAGCAAATCTCACAGACGCCCCCTGTGGTCCGAGGTTTCAGCAGACCTTCCGGAACCAGTTATCAGCCCCTACGCGAGGCTTCCGCATTGGTCCTTCCACCTATCGAGCGGCGGACAACCTGGCATCTTTTCGAGATTTCGCACGTCAAGAATCAACAAAACGTCCTTAAATAGATAGCAATCCACAAAAGCCTCCCCAAGTCATTTATGATTTATCGAGCGTCAGCGAGATCCCGGATGAGCGCGAAAGCGCGACATCGGGACGATTTACGATTTACGATTCACTTGTAAGCAACTACAATAACTAAGCGTCCCTCATGAGTGGCTCTCCACCAACCACCCTAGGCAAATACCAAATCATCCGCGAAATCGCGCGCTCGAACGACATCGTCTACGAGGCCTACGATCAGTTGATGAACCGTCGCGTTGCCCTCAAGGAGCTCGCCTTGCCCGGCGGCTCGACTCCTCAACAGCGCGACGACCGTATCAAGCGATTCCTCAGGGAAGCTCGTGCGGCCGGTTCTCTCGCCCACCCCAATATCATGACAGTGTATGAGGTGGGACAAGAGGGCGATCGCTATTTTATTGCTCTGGAATATTTAGATGGTAAGACCCTTCGAAACGAACTTGATACAAAAGGCTTCCTCCAAACCGAACGAGCCATAGAGATTGCCACCGCCGTATTGGAAGCTCTGGAGTACGCCCACAGCAAGGGCGTCATCCATCGGGACATCAAGCCCGACAACATCCAGATTCTTAGTAACGGCACGATCAAACTCACCGACTTTGGCATCGCCCGCCTAACCTTCGAGCCCAACCTCACGATGGACGGCCAGGTTTTTGGAACCCCGAGCTATATGTCGCCTGAGCAGGTGGTGGGACGAGACATCGATGCGAGGAGCGACCTTTTCAGCGTGGGCGTGGTGATGTACGAGATGCTTTCGGGGACGAAGCCGTTTGCGGGCGACTCGGTAGTGACCATTACCTACGGGATCATGAACAAGAACCCCGACCGGCCGCAGCAGATCAACTGGTCGCTGTGGCAGGTGGTGGAGAAAGCGCTCGACAAGAGTCCACAATTGCGCTACCGGTCCGCCAAGGAGTTCATCGAGGCGATCGAGGCCGCCATGAAGGCTTCGCAGAGCGTCGTCCTGGACCCGAAAGCATCCCAGCCGGCGCCTTACCAGCAGCAGCAGCAGCAGCAACTTTACAATCCGTCCGCTTACGGTGCTCAACCGCCCCCCTTGTACGGCGTTCCTCCCCAGCAGCCTCAGTATCCGAGTCAGAACCCTTATGGCAACGCTCAGCAGCAGCAGCAGCAGCAGCAGATGCCCCACGTTCCCGGCGTTGGCGCCCAGCCTGGGTACGGGCAGCCGAGTCCACCCTCGGCGTACGGCATGCAGGTGCCCATTTACTATCCACCGCCTCCTCGCAAGCCCCTCGTGGTCGTAAGCGCGGCTACAAAGCGGTTCCTTGCGGAGCTTTTCATTTACGTCGTGGCTCTTGCTGCAGTGGCATGGCTGATCGTCAACCTCTTCAACGCATTCGCAACCGTGATGGACCGAAACAACACTCCGACCCGAACAACTCCGGCCGCCAACCAGGTGGCGGCAAAAGCGGCCGATCCCGCAGAAGAATGGATATCAAGGGGCAACGACGATATGCAAGCGGGGGACCTCAAGAACGCTGAGCGCGATTACACCGAAGCGGAAAGAAAGAGTCCGGACAGCCCAGGAGCCTATGCCCATCTAGGCGAGTTGTACAAAACTGAAGCCTCTCAACTGGGAGAGGCCAACTCGGACGATGCGAGTAAAAAGAGAGAGTTTCTGCGGCAAGCGGCGGTCAGCTTTGAGGACTCGGCCTCCCGGGAGAAGGACCCGTCGCTGGCGAGGGAACCGCTCGATGATGCGGCCCAAGCGTGGATCGACCGTTCGCAGATGCTTTATGACGAAGGCCAGATTCGACAGGCTCGCGCCGACCTCGAATATCCCCACGCGCTCAAGGACTCGGAGGGGAATCCCACTTTGCACGCCCAGATCTTAAAGCAGATTCAAGTTTGGTCCGGGCTGGGCTCGAATTAAGCCTCGACGCTCTCGCCCAGGCCGCCGGACGCGGCGGCGTGGAGGCGCATGAATTTCACATCGGGGACCATGGCCCACACCCCTTTTTCCGTTCTTATGACAACGTGTCGATCTTCGTAAGACAGTTTCAGAGATCCTCTTTGGAGAGGAAGCATCTCAATCGTGACATGCTTGATTTGCCCCTGAGTTAACTTGACCAGCGGGTGAATCGCAGATCGTCCCTCGCTCAGGGTCAACTCGTACTTGTCATTCCTGAAACGAAGATGGATGACCTTGTCCGTCTTCGGCATGTGCAACGCTGATGGTAGGAAATTGTGGCTCAAGGACATTGCTCCGCGGGTGGATTTCTCTTGCAGCTAAGCGGGCATCTTTGCGTTCCAACATTCCATCGCAGAGAAAAAAGTCCCCGCCGTACGTTAGGCGGCGGGGAAATCCTTGACTTGTGTGGTTTATCGGAAGAGCTGTGACCGCCCTTCTTA
>JANYLD010000263.1 GCA_025363835.1 Armatimonadota bacterium | reverse complement strand
CTTCGTCAGAGCTGAATCCTGAATCCTGAATCCTGAATCCTGAATCCTGAATCCTGAATCCTGAATCCTGAATCTCACCAAAAACGCCCGCAATCTCCACCGTTTTTGTCCTGCCCCGTACTCTCGCAGTGTACGAAGCTGCGATCGCAAGGAAAGATGCACTCGACAGACGGAAGCCGGAGCGTAAGCGACGGTTTCTGAACGACCCACCAAAAAACAAAAAACAGAAAACGAGGGAGCTTCAGCACTCCCTCAGCACCCTCCAGCCCATCGGCCCGGTCTAGCCAACCGGGCCAACTTACTTTTTTTGGGAGATTGTGAGCGACCGTACACGGTGAACAGTAATCAGTAATCAGCCTTCGTCAGGCCGATCACCGATCACCGATCACCGGTCACCAATTACGGCGCTTGCGACAACCACTCATCCCAATGGGTATCTTGGGCCAACTTAAGCAAGGCGTAGTCGGACGAGTAGTTCACAAACCGGCTTTGCGGCGAGAAGTCGATCGCGAGTCCGTTGCTGCCGGGCGATGCCGAGTTGTGGCCCTGATAAAGGATCGCGGCGGCCGCCGCTGTTCGGACTGCTGCATCGGCATTTGTGATGGAAGCGGGCGGCGTGTAAGTCCCCACCGTTTTGTCCAACTCCTTTGTGAGGCCTATGAGATCGCGATACGTTCTCGAAGAACTCTGGCTGTACTCCTGGGCGTTCAAGCGGGCAGTTTGAACGTACAAAGCAAAGTCTGTCGGATTCAATTGAGCCTGGGCGATGAGGGCCTGCCCCAGCCCGTCGACCGCTGCCGACAGCGCCGATAGCTTGTCGCCCTCGATAACGCTTTGCGTGATCTTGTTGCTTGAATTGTAGGCGAGCCGGGTTTCATCCACAAAGGCCTTTGCAAGCGTCAAGGAGGTCGCATCGGGCGTGCTGTCGAAGTGCTGGAAGATGGTGTTGTAAGGATAGCCAGCGCCTGGAGGGCTCTCCTCGGACCCGACGATCAATGTCGACTTGTCGCGTATCTCATTGTCGACCTCCAGCATCTGCATGAGACTGGCGTCCCACGCGAGGATGTCGACATGGCTCGTCCCCAGCGCTTGGTTGAGCTGCCAAGTCTGGATTGACGTCCCCATGTCGTCGTCGTAGCTGACACCCCGAGTGGCGTCGGTATTGAGGCCACGATGCCAACCATTTCCGTGATTCCAGATCACGAGCACTGTGCGGTCGGAAGGATAGAACGTCTGGCCCCACGCGACGAAGTCATGCAAGGTCTGCCAATTACCCATATCGACGCCCGTGCCCATGTCTTGCACCAGCGTGCTATTGATGTGATTCGGATCGGTGTCGTGCTTCAGCAGGTACCGGCGGGTTCCAACGAAGCTCGGTGTGTCCGACTCCCCGTTAATAATCGCTTGCTTCCACTGCACCACGAATCGCACGTTCTGATTCCCGGCAACCTGCTCCATCTGGTTCACATTCAAGTCGCCGAAGGGGTCCAGATCATTGGCCGCGTTCAGATAGACGAGGACC
Organism: Armatimonadota bacterium; assembly: GCA_025363835.1. GTDB lineage: Bacteria > Armatimonadota > Fimbriimonadia > Fimbriimonadales > Fimbriimonadaceae > JANYLD01. The sequence continues at coordinate 1,011 of JANYLD010000263.1, read as the reverse complement.
GTCCATTTGGTGTGCGTGGTCACGAACGGGGTGACCGTAATCGTGGCCGCGTCCGTATGAGCCAGCGGAACGTAGGTGCCCAAAACCGAGCCAGAACCTGCATTGGTGCCAAGCGCAATTCCCTCCGAATTGACGGTTGCGACGCCTCCGGTGGTGGACCAAGTGATGGATCCCGGTAGAGTGAAAACCGCTTGGTTGGACGAGTTGTAGGCCGTCAGGGCAAATTGTTGGCTCTGCTGAACGGTGAACGTTGCCGATATTGGGCTCACGTTCGTTGTCGTCCCAACATCACCGACTTTGGTAGTAAAGGAAACGGGGCCATTGATGTTCAATATGATTTGGCTAGTCCCAGTCGTTGTCCCTCCGAAGTTGGCGGCGTTGTTCAACTCCACAGTGACAAGATAACTGCCATTGGGGATACCGCTGAAGCTCGCCGTGTTGACACCCGAGGTTTTGTTAACGATCTTCGAAGTGAGAAGCGCTCCGCTGCTTGTGTAGAGGCTGACTCGCTCAGAAACGCCGGTCGGACCACCTAGCGCGTTGCCCCATACCGTCGCATAGTTGAGAGCGCCTAGCCCGCCTGTTGTCGAGGAACTGCTTCCCCCACCGCCACCACAGCCGGCAAGGATGAGGACGCATAGGCAGCAGATAAGGGCAAAAAGAGCAAGGGGGCGCATTAACATGGATTCTATACCTAGACGCGTTTATGGTCCCGTAGATTCGATTCGGCTTTGCGGAATCTGCCTTGACCTTACGGTTGTTTGATGGTCGCGACGTCGGCTTGCGCCCTCATATGGATTTTCTCCCACTCTCAACGGCCGGTAAAGCCCCCGAGGGTTTGCGCCGTTTAGGCGGTGGCTTGCGTCTTTGCCGTGGCGCCTCACTTAAAAACCTGACCGAAATTAGATGGTTGCCTCATTTAAAAAGCTGACCAAGTTTTCTAGTTCGAACAGTTCCATTTTAACCTTGAGGAGCTCCCTTCGAAGAGTGATCGGGTTGATTGCCAAATAG
>JANYLD010000260.1 GCA_025363835.1 Armatimonadota bacterium | reverse complement strand
GGGCGCCGGACGCGTCAAAAGCTAAACTCCACTCGAAGTGTTCAAGCTCCCACCCAACCGCCCCGCGTTAATGGGCATCCTAAACGTCACTCCCGACAGCTTCAGCGACGGTGGCCAACACTTCGACCCAAACGCGGCCATCCAAGCAGCGCTAAAAATGATGGAGGAGGGCGCGGACATCATCGACATCGGCGGCGAGTCCACCCGTCCCGGTTCCGAGGGAGTGACCCAGGAAGAAGAACTTCGAAGGGTCATGCCGGTCGTTGAAGCCCTCGCTGTGCACCAAGTCCCCATCTCGATCGACACAGCCAAGTCAGAAGTAGCCCGCCAAGCCCTCAAAGCAGGTGCCGTCGTAGTCAACGACATCACCTCCTTCAGCGACCCAGAAATGCCCCTAATCTGCGCTGAAGCCGGCTGCAAAGTCTGCCTCATGCACATCCAAGGCACGCCGAGGACAATGCAGAAGCACCCTCATTACGAGAACGTGGTCGAGGAAATTCTAACTTTTCTACTAGTCAAAGCCAAGGAAGCAGAGCAAGCGGGAGTCAAAAGGGAAGACATCTGGATAGACCCCGGCATCGGCTTCGGCAAAACCGTCGAGCACAATCTCGAGCTCTTGAAAGACCTTAAGCGATTCGTCGACTCGGGTTACCCCGTCCTCATCGGCACCAGCCGCAAGTCGTTCATCGGCAAACTTCTAGCCGCGGGAGACCAACCCTTGCCGGCAGATCAGCGCCTAGAAGGCACGCTAGCCACCCAAGCCTGGAGCCAAATCCAAGGAGCCCGAATCATCCGAGCGCACGATGCTCTGGAGTCGCGAAGAACCATCGACATGATCTCCAATCTCCAAAACGCGTAAGTTGAGTCAGAGCGTGCAAGTGCACACGCGCAGCGGAATAACACTGTCGCCGCCTGCCTGTCTGGCGCACGGTTTGAGTTAACGGTCGTGGAAACTCAAGTGAACCCCATCAAATCCCGGGATGTCCTCCGCGTCTCTGCGACCTCTGCGTCTCTGCGTGAACTCCTCAGACCGTGTGATCGCAAACTCTCCCGGTAACGCCTCAGGCTCAGGGCTCAAGGCTTAACGCTCAAGGCTCAAGGCTCTACACCTTCACCGTCTTCCACCCGCCGCGCTTAAAGAACCATATCCCCATCAGCCCCGCGATCCCTTGCGTCAAAGCCATCGAGATCCAAGCGCCCGACGCGCCCAAACCCACGGGCAGCGCCAAGATGAAGGCCAGCGGAACCCGGAGACCCCACAGGCAGATGATGGTGATCCACATCGGGCTCACCGTGTCGCCCGCCCCCTGTAAGGCCCCCGACATAACCATCGAGTATCCGAATAGGAATTCGGTCGTACACATAAACCGCATCATCGTCGCCATCTCGCGAGCGATCTGGGGATCGCTGGGCACCAGCAGATTAGCAATGGCCGGTGCGAAGATGAAGATGGGGATGGAGAGGCAGAGGACTACCAACGCGGAGTAATGGCCCGCGACCCAGCCCAGCTTCTCAGCTCGATCCGGCTTGCCCATTCCCAAACTCTGCCCAACCAACGCCGCTGCCGCCATGGAAAGCCCGAGCCCAGGCATAAACATGATGGACTCGATCGTGAACCCACCGCGCACAGCAGCCAAAGCCTCCGAAGCGTCCGGCACGAAGCGCAAAACGAACATGAAGACGCCCATCGCCAGCGTCCTAACGATCCCCATGATCGACGCGGGAAGAGCGATGCGGACGATGCGCCTCAGCCATTCCATCGTCGGTTTAGAAAGCCGCCACAGAGAACCAAATTCAGTGCTGCGTCCGTAGCCCATGTAGACCAGCGCGGACACCCAGGAGCTCAAAGCAAAAGCGCATCCGGCTCCGGCCAACCCAATGCCCGCGCCCGGTACGGTCACCCCTAGAACCTTCCGAGTAGGGAAGATCAGGAGAAAGTTGAAGGTCATGTGGAGGACGATCTGGAGGCCGGAAAACCACATCGGACTCTTCGTATCGCCCACCCCTCGAAGTGACCCGGCCAGCACCTGAATGATGTGCTGAGCAGGCAGACTCAACCCGTAGATCACTACGTAGGTAGTCATAAGGTGCATGGCCTCAGGGTTGTTCGCAGGGATCATGATGTGCGGGACTAGAACCCCCAATAGCGCGCAGACCGCGGTGAGGCCTATGCCTAGCAGAAGAGAAATGCACAGACATTCCTTCGTGGCAAGTCGCACTTCGTTGTGGTCGTCCGCTCCAAAAGCCCGACTGACCAAGGCCGTCGCCGCCGTTCCAAGGGCGAACGCCACTTGAAAGAGCAGGAAGACGACCACTAAAGAAGCGCCTTGAGCCGTAATTGCTGCAGGCGCCAGCCGCCCGACGAAGCCAGTGTCCAAGAGGTTGTTGATAACTGCCAAAGAGTTCAAGGCGACAGCCGGCCACGCGAGAGTCCACACGATCTTCGTCGCGTTCTCTCGTACAGTCCCTCGATCCAATACTTCAGCCGCAATCGCCATAGGGGAAGCGAAGAGGCTACCTACCGTAGCCGGTTTCAGAACTCGTCGCGGGATTAATGCCTATCACAGACGCCCTCATGCTTCTACATTTTGGGGCTGGCCGTGGACGGCCTAGCCCGTGCATCATCAATGCGACCTGCGTAGAATATCGATATGAGAGCCTGGCTACCCTTCATAGGAGTGATCTTGCTCGCCCTCATGCTCAGTACAAGCTGCGGAACCGGCGCGCTTGAGAAGGGCGAACTCGCGCCGGATTTTCAGATTGAGTCCTTGGGCCAGCCGGGCAAGCTAGTGCATCTTTCCGACTTCAAGGGCAAAGTCGTCCTTATCGAGTTTTGGGCGTCTTGGTGTGGACCCTGCCGAGAGCTCGCGGCCACCATTGACAAGTTCAACGGCAAGTACGGGCGCGAGGGCCTTGAGGTTGTTGCCATCTCAAACGAGAGTCGAGATGCAGTTGAGCTTTACAAGAAGGAGGAGAACCACTCCTATCCGCTTTATCTGGATACGCTCGACGCGGCAAATGGGGCCTACCACGGGGACTACATTCCGCGCATCTACGTTGTTGATCGACGCGGAACCCTTGTTTACAACGAGGATGGCGGCACGACGCAGGATGTCGAAAAGGTCATCCAAACCAGCCTTAAGTCGAAATAACCGGCGCATCAAATCCGAGATACGCGATCCCAGATCAGAGATCCATTCACCCGCCAGTAACCGGGCGCACTCCTGTAACCGCTCGCGCGTTGTTCGGCGGCACAAAAGCGAAGTTGGAACCGGTTGGCGCCGCATCGGAGCTCAACGGAGTGAGTGTCCAGTTGATGTCGCGCGCCTGATTCGCAAAATACATTTCGTCAAAGAACGAAATTTGCGTCACGTTCATATACGGAGCGACATAGCTGTAGGAAAAGTCCATCCGACGCCAGACCGGACTACCGAGTGAGTATTGGATATCCGTCCCCGTGTCGACGATCGCAGTCCCGGGCACCCAGGTTGTGTAGCGCGCAGTTTCTCCCGCATACGTCTCAGAAAGCAGTCGGACTGGGTAAGCGGCCTGGCCCTTGATCATGGAACGCATCGTGTTGAGAAGCGCGTTGACGTAGTCCGTTGGCTGAGCGCCATTGAAGGCTCCATACCGGCTTGTCGAATATTCGTTGCGGACCATGTCGTAAGCCCAGAGGGTCACGCCGTCGCCAACGAAGAGAAACGTGGCCGAGCCGTTTACGTAGCCGAGCATCTCAACCTTCGCCACCGGACGTCCGCTTTCGACGTCCTGGAACCAGTAAGTAACGGTTTTGAGCGTCGTGGCGGGGGCCCCCCCGATCTTTTGGGTGCCGTCGAGGGTCAGGGTTAGCCCAGGATGCCCACGCAGGGTCGTAAATCCCTGCTGGATCGGTTGTTCCGCCGGCTTGATTTGACCAATCGCAGCCGCCGCGGTTACGAGAAGGCCCCCGAGGACCGCTAACTTCAAGTTCACAACCACTACTGACGACACCTTTGCAGACAACCGTTCAAAAAAGCACGGTTTTGAAGCAGAGGCCCGGGGAGAGCGAGACGATATATGAGCTGGTTTCCAGCTCCCGCCTTCCGAGCTCCGAGCTCCCGCGTCCCGCATCCCGGAATGCCGCATCTCGCATCCCGCATCCCGTATCCCGAATCCCGTATCCCGAATCTCATGTTCAAGACCTCCTCTCATGCGGACAGCCCGTGGCGCCTCACTTAAAAACCTGACCGAAATTAGATGGTTGCCTCATTTAAAAAGCTGACCAAGTTTTCTAGTTCGAACAGTTCCATTTTAACCTTGAGGAGCTCCCTTCGAAGAGTGATCGGGTTGATTGCCAAATAG
>JANYLD010000256.1 GCA_025363835.1 Armatimonadota bacterium | reverse complement strand
CGATAGACGAGCTTTGAATTTTCGGCGCAATACTTCCAAGCTTTTCCATCGCGGAATAAATTCCGCGAATCTGATGCGGAATGAATTCCGCGCTCCGTTGCCTAGCCTCTCATCCGCACGAGCGGCCTGCCCTCTAAGGCTAACGCGACTGAAGGTCATCCTCACTGTGGATCGCAAGAAGCTCCGTTTAGGCAGCTGTTGTTTCGCCCTTAGTCGTCGCCCCCTTCGTCTTCCCCATGACCCCGCCCTCGGCCGTGCTTGTACCAGCCGTAGTGGTTTCCGCGGTCGTGCCTGTAGCTTCGGCCCCAGTTATTCCCACGGTAGTAGGAAGGGTAATAATTGCCGTAGTAGCGGTCACGCCGGTGGCGATTCTTGATGTCCTCTTGCATCCGCCAAGTCTCGTAGGCGGCGCCGCCAAGCGCAACCGGGGTCAGAAGGTCGTGCTGGTGGGCGAGGAGCGCAGCCGCTCCCGCGAGGATATAGGCGTTTGTCCGGTGCCGTTGCTCCCGCTTCTGGGCAAGGGCCAATGAGGGCAGGACGACGAGCAGGAGTGCGACGAAAACCAAGAGAGACCTCGCAAACGGGGTGTTCTGTTTACTCATAAAATTCAGACGAATGGGAGTTCTGGCCCGTGCCGTTCGAATTACTGGAAGATAGGGTCACTATTCCCGAAACAGGTTCAAGTTCTATCCCGGAGGTGAACGTAACCCTCACTTAGGGGTCCAGGTCGTATTGAATCGAAGTGACGCCCGATCCTGTTTGCCTTTCAATCGTAATAAGCCCGCGATAACCAGAAAAGTCAAAGTAGCACAGACGCTTTTCGGGCCCTTGAACGGCGCCGCGAATCGAGTGGCTCAGCATGTAAGTCTCAACTGATGCGTAGGGGTCCGAGGTTTCGTAGCGCACCTCGACCGGCACGAGGCTGCCAACGTAGTGCGAGTTTGGATAAACCAAGGGGCCAAGGGAGGTGCGAAAGGTCTCCAGGCGGCTCGTCTGTTTCTGAACGAGTTCGGCGTATTGAGCGGAATTCAGATAAACGGCCCTTTCCGCTGCATATTGGATGCCCCGTTGTCTGTCTACCTCCTCTCTTCTGATTCTCGACTCCGTCGCCAACTGGACAACCGCTGCCTGCTTCGCTCTGGCAGTGGCCGTGAAAGTCAAGGGGATCGCAACGAGAATGAACGCCACAACTCCGGCGATGGCGGGATTGCTTTGCGAGAGCCAACGCCCGAGGAATCCCCCTCCGACCAAGCCAACGATCAAACCGCCGCACCCTAGGAATAGCATGGCAAAGAATCTTGGAGCTTCCCGCATGTCAAACCAGCCGTTTTCACCCTGAGCAGTTGTTTGGCTCCCCAACCACCCTCCAAGTACGGCGAGGGTTCCGGCCAAACCTAGGGCGATGAGGACGGTTAGAAGCAGCGATAACCAGGCGGCTGTTGGTTGCACTTGTTTCACTTGCTTCATTTTAAGAGGAGCAAGACGATTTCATGCCAGGTTTTGTGATGAATCAAGGCTTTCGCCTCGCGCCCTCATCGGCCCCCGGCAGCACAGAACGGTCGGGGGGTGTGCCTTGTGCGCCCCCATCGGCCTACGGCCACTTCCCCCACACGTGGGGGAAGACTGTTGCTCATGTGAACCAATGAAAATGGGCGAGCGCTAGGCGCTCGCCCATTAAGTTCAGACCGCCGGCTTAGGGGCCTCAGGCAGTCAGGCTTCGCCGTCCTCCGGGACCTCGTCGTCATCAAACTGTGCCAGGTTGATGTCAGACAAGGACGGGAATGCGAGAGTGCCGAAGCCTTCCTCGCCTTCCTGAGCTTCGACCAGGGCCGTAAGCGACTGCTCGGCCCAGGCGGGTCCTCGCTGGACGTCGATCGCCACGTCTCGGTAGTGCTTGACACCCGTACCAGCGGGGATCAGGCGGCCGATGATGACGTTCTCTTTCAGGCCGACCAGGTAGTCCTTCTTTCCACGCACGGCGGCTTCCGTCAGAACACGAGTGGTCTTCTGGAACGACGCGGCGGAGAGGAACGAGTCGGTGGCAAGAGAGGCTTCCGTGATACCGAGCAGGATCCAGTTGGCGGTTGCCTCCTTTGGATCGCGCTCGACCGGGTCGCCCGTGATCGGATCCACGTAGCGGATCTTGGTGCCCGACTGCAACATCGTTCGCACCCTTGTGTTCTCCCGCTCGAACGTGAATCGGTCCACGATCTGGCCCGGGAGGAACGGGGTGTCGCCCGGCTCTTTGATCTGCCGCTTTCGCAGCATCTGCCGGATGATAACCTCGATGTGCTTGTCGTTGATGTCGACGCCTTGGCTCTTATAGACCTGCTGCAGGTTTTCGATGAAGTAATCGTAAACCGCGGCAGCGCCCGCAAGCTCCAGAACCTCGTGCGGATCGCGAGGACCTTCGGTAAGGGGGTCGCCCTTGATAACCTTCGTCGTTCTCGCCACGGGAAGCTTTCCTAGGGGCGGAACAAGGATCGGGTAGTAAACGACCACCTTCTCAATGTCGGCTTTCCTCAGGATGGCTAGCGTTGCGGCGGTCATCTTCTGGCCGATCGCCTTCTGCAATCCGCCCGAATACTCGCCGTTGTCGCCCTTCGGCCAAACCTGAACGTCGCCCACGTAGGCGTCCTTCAGAGCGCCCGTCGTCGGCACGGTCGCCTCGACGATAACCCATCGTCCATAAGACGACTCTCGGATATCGCGGACGATGCCGGTGACCGGGCAGATGATGGCCTTACCACGAGGCTGGCGTCGAGCTTCAAAGATTTCCTCGACGCGGACGATGCCAGACGACTCACCCGTCCAGGCATAGAAGAAGGTCTTTCTCGACCGCTCCCACAGCTTTCTGGATTCGGTGTCCGCGCGATCCAAAGCCTTCTGAGCGGCCTTGGTCTGCCGCTCGGTCTTCTTCTTCGCCTTCGCGTCCATCGCGGATTCTTCCTGGTTGATCGTCAGCGGCGCCTCGCCCTTCGTAAAGAGCGACTTAACCACCGACTCCTGAGACTCCAGCAACTTGGTCGGATCGAACTGCTTAAGGTCCGTGTCCGTCGCAAGGGCGAAGTCCTCCATGAACTGGCGGATGAACTTACCGGTCTTGTACTGGTTCGTACGGGCGATCGTGGCGGATCCGGCCACGCCTCCAGTGTGGAACGTTCGCATCGTAAGCTGCGTTCCAGGCTCACCGATCGACTGGGCGGCGATGATTCCCACCGCGACGCCGACTTCGACCAACTTAAAGGTCGAGAGGTCCACGCCATAGCACTTGGAGCAGATGCCCTGTACCAGTTCGCAGGTCAGCGGGCTTCGCACGCTCACGCAGAGGTGAGAGTGTTCGTCCACATCAAAGCCAAGGTTGGGGTACTTCTTGATGACCTTGTCCCGCTCGGGATCGGTCTGG
>JANYLD010000360.1 GCA_025363835.1 Armatimonadota bacterium | reverse complement strand
GACTTGGTCTTGCGTTGGATCTTGATGTACTTGGGTTTGCCCTTTAGATCGAATCCAACGTAAACGGACGCCACAAATGCGCCTTTGCTTTCTAGGTAGGTAATCCCGCCCTCGCCTCTTCCTCGCCTCTTCATTTTGTCACCATTGCAGTCACCATAACGATACCAGACTTTATGGTGACTTGGTGGACATTGGCGGACAGAACTTGCTCTTGGTAGGTGCAAATATGGACATGGTGGGACGCATCGGGATGGCTTATCCGATAACTGTTAATCAGCGGGTCCTAGGTTCGAGTCCTAGTGTGGCAGCCAATCAAAACCATGACTGGACGCACTGTTTGACCTGGTAGCAGAGCAACGAAGCGCTCCTTCGCGGTAGCCCTTAGCCGCAAGATAGCCGTCTCCCAAGTGCTGATAGCGCCGACGAAAGGAGGGGTTCCCTTCCATGGATTTAATCTGTCGGCCACCCAACATTGCTGCCCCTGAATCAGTCAAAAGGCTAGGGCACTCAGGAGAGAGCCCGCAGTGAGGAAAACATAATGGCTAAGGCGACCTGGGAACCACACGAGACTCATGCTTCGATGAGCAAAGGCGATGCTCGAGAGAAGCTTCCAGATACTGCGTTTGCCTTTCCAAAAGAGCGAAAGGAGCCGCTGACAGATGAAGGCCACGTGCGAGCGGCGTTGGCTCGCTTCGACCAAGTCGAAGAGGTAAGTGACGACGAACGGGAGCAGGCTTTCGAGAACATCAAGAAGGCGGCCAAGCACTTCGGAGTCGACGTTCAGGAAGAAAGCTGGCGCGAGCTGGGCAAGCAACCGCACACGAAGAATCCACACTCCTAAGCGGCCAAGCGGCTCATACTCGCGTCGGTCACCATCCTTATGGGTCCTACTTGCACCGACCCGAACTGGCGGCGGGGAGCCGTCGGGGCTCAAACCTGCCCTACCTATAAGCAGGAATGAAGATCGTTCTTGATCGAGTACACGTTTTCTCCAATGAAAACAAAGTCTCGGTCGTACTGCGAGATGCACCGAAGGAAAGATTGGGACGTGCCTGCCTTGGGCAAAAGCCAATCGTGAAGTTCGACGATAAGGAGCGGGGTTTTATCTACCCATGAAGTGTTCTGCTCAAAGAGAAGCCCTTCGCCACCCTCAATGTCGATTTTTACGAGAAATGGCCATCCCCCTTTTGCGGCTTCCCTTTCAAAAATCTCGTCAAGGGTGACGCATGGGACACCCATGTTGGGATCTTTCGTGACTTCGGTTCGGAATCCCCAGAAGCCCTTTCCAGGATCGACAATGCTCATATAACCGGGGGATGACGACAACGCTCCATGAATACACTCAACGCCGAGTGCTTCAACGTTTTTTTGGAGAAGTTGGAAATTACTGTCCTCTGGTTCGATCGCCACGACGGCTGCCTTGGGGAACAGGACTGAAAAGTACAGGGCGCTCACTCCAATGTTGGCCCCCGCGTCCACGATTAGAGGCCGTTTGCCCTCTATCAGCTTCTCGTTGAGAAGCTGCGTCAGTTCGGAGTATCGCGGGAGTCGTTGCAAGTCGTAGGCCCTATTCTTGAAAACCTGTGTCATGACGCCTTCATCCGAAGTCTTCGGACGGAAGTGAAGCGCGCGGACACGTCCCTCAAAATTGATGTCGACTCTCGATAACTTATCTGGCAAAGTGTCTCCTAATCTTGAAGGCCGTCCTAAAAGATACTCAGTCGCGTCGTGATCACTCGTAGTCGCGCCTGTGCAATGATCAGAGGGCTTTGATCCTTGTGCCTTTGACCTATCTTTGCATCCGCGCCACAGGGCCGATTAGGGTGGATGGCAACTTGAGTGAGCGGGCGTGGCGCAAAGCTCCCTGGACTCAGGATTTCGTTGACATCGTTGGCGACTTTGCCACGAAACCGCGTTTCCGGACGCGGGTGAAAATGCTGTGGGATGACCGGGCGCTTTACATTGGGGCGGAACTGCAAGAGCCTCAGCTTCAGGCGTCTCTAACCGAGCACGACTCCGTCATGTTTCATGACAACGACTTCGAGTTCTTCATCGATCCGGATGGCGATGGGCTGAACTACACGGAGCTCGAACTGAATGCTCTCAACACCACCTGGGACCTATTGCTGCCCAAGGCTTACCGGCTGGGAGGGCAACCCCATAACGAATGGGAATTGAAGGGGATGCAAACGGCTGTTCGTCTCCACGGAAAGCTGAATAGTCCGACTGCGCGCAGCAAAGGATGGACAGTAGAGATCGCTATCCCATGGAGCGCGTTGGCGGCAAGCGTCATCGGGCCGTGTCCTCCGCATCTCCGAGACAAATGGCGAATGAACTTCTCTCGTGTGGAATGGCACTGGGACGTGGTTGACGGCAAGCTGGTGAAGCGGCCGGGCTTGCGGGAAGACAACTGGGTATGGTCGCCGATGGGAGTGGTGGACATGCATATCCCGGAGCAATGGGGCTATCTGGAGTTCGCTGGAAAATCGAGATGAGCAAGATGGATCGAAGAGACTTTTTAGTTGGCGCCGCAAAGGTCGGAGCCGCGATCGGGTTGAGTGGCATAACTGGCATGGCAACGGCTGATTCAAATGAGTCGAAATCGGAAGGTGCGCCGCAGCGATGGAGCAGGCATTGGGCGTGGACGAGCATCGATACGAAGGCCGCTGCTCAGTCGCTGAAGGAGAAGTATAGACAGCTCAAATCACACGGGCTCACCGGCGTTTACCTTGAAGGTGGGATAGACGATCGGGAGTTCGACATCATCAAGGCAGCGGGATTGGAAATCCACTCGTGGATGTGGACTGTCAACCGCGGAGATCAGTGGATACGCGATCACCATCCGGATTGGTATCAGGTGAGCCGAAGCGGCAAGTCCTGTTTCGATAACCCGCCCTACGTGAACTACTACCGCTGGGTGTCTCCCATCATCCCTGGCGTGCAGAATTACCTTGCCGACGAAGTCGCCAAGCTCGCGTCCCATCCGGCAGTAAGCGGTGTGCACTTGGATTACGTGCGGTATCCCGACATCATCCTTCCGCCCGCACTCTGGAAGCAATACAACCTGGACGAGACCGAAGAGCTACCGGATTACGATTTCTGCTACAGCGACCACACCCGAGCCGCCTTCAAAAAGGCCAGCGGCCGAGACCCCTTGGAAATCAAAGATCCCGCCCACGACCAAGAGTGGCTGCACTTCCGATACGACTCAGTGACGCATTTGGTGCAGCGCTTGGCCAAAGTAGCCCATGGACACGGCAAGAAGATCACCGCCGCCGTGTTTCCAACTCCAAACCTTGCACGCAAGATATGCCGCCAAGACTGGGACAAGTGGCCGCTCGATTGGGCCAACCCAATGATCTATCACAGCTTTTACAACCAGGATGTCGACTGGATCGGCGAGTGCATGCTGGAGAACATCCGCGCGGCTAGGTTCCCCATTTTTTCCGGTCTTTACATGCCCGCGTTTACGAGTCCTGGAGACTTCCGCAAGGGCCTCCAGATCGCCCGCAAGCGGGGAGCGGCAGGAGTGTCTTTGTTCGGGGGTGTTGGGGACGATTATTGGAAGGTCTTTGAGGAAGAAGCAGCTATTCCTCCTCAACCCACTGCAATTCCATAGATCAAGGATGGCCAACCCGCGAAAACAGAGCCGCTTTGAAAAGATGTTGTCCGGCTGTATGATTGCCGCGATCGTAATAAGCCTGATTCTTGCCGTTGCCCTAATGGTCAAGGCCTGTCGTGGCATTGGCATTGGTCCTTGACTTCAATCTTTCAAATTGATTCCGCTGAGTCGCTCAACTCTATCCTGCCGTGGAACGGCAAGTCTTCCGAGCTCGTGCCTGCGTAGATTTGGTACGTCCCTTTGCCTAGCATCCAAGAATGGGAGTTCACGTCCCATTGCCTAAGTTCATCTCCAAGGCTAATCAAAACTCGCTTTGTCTCGCCGGCCTTCAAGAAGACCTTTTGGAAGCCTTTGAGCTCTCTCTTGGGGCGGGGCTCCCCGATGCTGGGGAGGCCGACGTAGACTTGGATCACCTCCGCTCCATCCCGACGTCCGATGTTTTGAACGTCGACAGTGACCGTCACCCGTGAAGGAGACGGGCCCATGCCGAGGGTGAAATCGCTCATGTTAAAGCTGGTGTAAGAGAGTCCAAAGCCGAAGCGGAAGAGTGGTCTGACGCGGTTGGCATCGAACCAGCGATAGCCCATGAAAAGGCCCTCGGTGTAAGCGACGTGGTTGTCCTTGGGTGGATAAGCGTCCTCGTAGTAGGTGCCCTTGAGTTCTTTGGGAAAGCTGATCGGGAGCTTGCCCGACGGGTTTGTTTTGCCCACGATCATCTCTGCGACCGCCGCATTGCCGTTCTGGCCGGGGAACCAGTTGTGGAAGAGAGCGGCCGCTTTTCCGATCCAGGAAGCGGCCTCAAACGCGCCGCCGGAGCTAACAACGACGATGGTTTTCTTGTTTAGGGAGAGAACTCTTTTGAGGGTGGCAAGCTCATCCCAGGGAAGCTCGAATGTGCGGTCGTGGCCCTCGCTTTCCAGGTGCGGCGGGTAGCCGAAACAGCCGATCACGAGATCGGCCTTGGCGACTTCATCCCAAGCGTGGTCGGCGACGTCGGCTGCTGGTGGCGAAGGGATGGCCTCAATCTCGACTCCCGCTGGAAGCATGCTCCTAAGCGCGCTGTATACGGTGACCTTGTCGGCAATATGCGTCAGGTAAGAGCTGCCGCCGATTCCCGTGTACGGATCCAACGCCTCGGGGCCGACGATGACGATCTTTTTTAGCTTATCGGGGTTGATAGGAAGGATGTGGTGGGCGTTTTTGAGGAGGACAACTCCTTCTCTGGCGATGTCGAGGGCGGTGGCATCGCTTGTCGGATCGTCCTTCGGGATAGAGTCGTCTTCCTGGACTCGCTGGTCGAATCCCATCGCATAGATGGCGCGGAGCATACGGCGGACTTTGTCGTCGATCGCCTCTTGCGAGACCTTGCCAGAGGACAGCAAATCGGTGATGACCTCTGGGCTCATCCGGCGTGGCTTTGGCATTTCCAGGTCGAGGCCGGCCGCTGCCACGTTGTCGCTGTACGTGCCGCCCCAATCGGAGACGGTAAAGCCCTTGAAGCCCCACTGCTTTTGGATCACGCCTTGTAACAAGTCCGGGCTCTCGGAGACGTGGACGCCATTGACGCGGTTGTAACCGGTCATGATCGCCCACGCGCCGCCCTTCTCAACGGCCTCTTCGAAGGACTTCAAGTAGATCTCGTGGAGTGTCCTTTCGTCGACATCGGAGCTGTCCTTCACACGGTCGTTCTCATGGTCGTTGGCGACGAAGTGTTTAAGCGTCGCAATGACGCCCTCCGACTGTACGCCTCTGACGATATTCACGCACATAACGCTGCTAAGAATGGGGTCTTCGCCAAGGTATTCGGCGTTGCGCCCATTCTGCGGGCTCCGAGCCATGTTGAGACCTGGGGCGAGCCACATGTGAACGCCGCGTGCCCTTCCGTCTCGGCCGATGCTGGTTCCGAAACGGGTGGCGAGATCGGGGTTCCAGGTAGCGGCGAGGCAGACGGCGGCGGGGTAGGCGGTAGACGGGCCGTAATTGCGAATGCCGACCGGGCCATCGGCCATCTTCATAGAGGGAACGTTCAGCCTGGGCACATCCCAAGTTGAAAAATCCGTCTTGCCCGCCAGCATCTGCAGCTTCTCAGCTTGGGTCATTCGAGAAAGCGTTGCTTCAACCTTCTTTTCAACCTCTGTCTGCGAGAAACTGAAGGGTGCAAAAGCCATGAGGATCAATCCGAGAACCGGTCTGGCGGCCATGTTGTGAGGAGTCTAGCAGGATGCTTAGAGCTCTTTCTTCATACAAACGCTGTCCGGCGCGTCGACATAGGCGCCGTAGTTTGGGATGATGCTGTAGCCAGACTTGCGGTATAGCCCATTTGCCGCTTCGAGCCGCTTGCTGGTCTCGAGAATTGCCGTCTGCCGCCCAACCTCTTTGGCCCACGATTCCAACTCCACAAGCACCCGCTTGGAAATTCCTTTTCCCCGCCAATCTGGCAGCACAAACATGCGTTTGATTTCGACCGTGCCTGAATCGACGAGCCGAAACGCGCCGCAGGCGACGGGTTGGCCGTGCGCGTCAGCAAGGATTGCGTGAGGGACGTGTGCAACATTGTTCAGCGGTCCGTAAAGAGCCTGCGCTTCGCCGTTCAACTCGGCCAGGAGCGCTGTCAACTCCCCGGCAAGAGCGATGAATCCCGGGTCGGCGGTCGTTGTTCGCCTCAGGATGATGACGGCAGTATCCACGAATGCCAAGTATATCGAGGCCTCACTTTAAGATCTGCACTGTAGATACGGTGACCACGTGGGTGGTTGGGTCTTGGGTTGCGGCTAGCTTGCCGTCCGGGCTCAGCCAGATTTGCGGCGACTTCTGCGTGCCGAAGCTGGCGCCAGAGTTAGCGTCGAACATCTCAATGCTGCCGCCATCAAGGGTGGTCCAGCCGAGGAGGCGTGAGCCGTCTTTGGCGAAGGTGAGCGCTTTGACGGGGCTGGATTGGAAGCGCATGGTGCCCGTTTTGCCGTCGTAAACCCTTAGGCCTTTGATTTGCACGGAGCCGTTGCCGAGACGACGGCCCGTGCGCAGGGCGACGGAGTTGCCGTCGGGTGTCATGGCCAACTGGAGCCCCGCGTCGCTGTCGTTGATCGGGATCTGGTTTTGATCGGTGTGCTTGGATCCCTTCATTAAGACCAGATTAACGGACACAGGCTGGCCTGGAAGGCCCTCGCGAAAGGCGGCGACGACTGATCCATCTGCAGAGGCGATCGCTTGCGTAATGACGCCCGGCGTCATGAAGGTGTCCGAGCGGCCGGAGCCGACGCGGACGATGGCGATCGCCGCTTTACCGTCGGGCGAGCGGCCGCAGATGATGACAGTCTTACCGTCGGACCAGGCGTAATTCAAGCCCGTACACCGGCCCATGTCGGCGGACAGAACCCTGCCGGATGACCCAGTGTCTGCGTCCTCTACAAGGATGGATGCCCAACTCTTCGAGCCGTTTTGAAGGAGCGAGATGAAGATGAGGTGCTTCCAGTCGTCGGCAAGACGGACGTAGCTGTTGTTGTCTTCTTCCTCGTGCTTCGCGAGCTGTCCGGACGTGATGTCGAAGATGTTGTAGTTTTCGCTTGCGATCCGTCCTCCATCAGCACTCAAGCGGGCTTCTTTGACAGCGAGTTGCTTCCCATCTGGGCTGAACTTGATCTCTTGGGCTGGCGAGTCAACATTGATTGTGCCGATTTGGGTGAGGGCAAAGGGTGGAGTGGCGATTGGAGCGGCGGCCTTGGTTAAGTCGAGGTTTACGGAGCCGTCGGTAGCCGGGTCAATGGTCGCCGATTGTTCTGCCGGGTCGTAGCCTGCCAACGCGACTTTGACCGTCACTGACATGGACCGTTTTGTGTCTACCTCCAAGGTGTATGGCGTTTTGCCTTTCTGAACGCCGTCGATGTAAACCGTGGCGCCGGGAGGGTCACTGGTAATGGAGAGGCGGGCTGTCTTATTTGTGGGCTTTGGCGTGGACGACCTGATCTTCTTGAGCTTGAAATCGACCTTCGTGTCTCGCGTGGTGCTCAGCTTTACGTCCTGCTCTGATGTCTCGTAGCCGTTCAGGGCAACCTTCACGTGAACAGAGCTCTTATCCAGGACTGGAATGGTCTTGGTGACTGGAGTGGTGCCGCCGTCGGCCCCGTCAATCGTCACCGCCGCGCCATCGGGCTTTGTATGGATGATGAGCGTTGCGGTCGAAACGACGGTCTGATTGTGCTGGTTCTGTTGGTTTGTATCGGTGTCCGAGTCAGGCGGTGGCGTCCCGCCGGTGGGGAAGAAGAGCATCTGGCCTTCGGTGTCGAGGACGTTACGAAACTGGGGGACTTGGCGGGACTTGGACATCTCCATGACCGGGGTCTGGATGCTGGCAAACAGCTCTTGCATCGTGAAGATCGATGAGGTTTGCGACCTCTTCTTCAACTCCTGGATCAGGTTGTAGGTGAATATCCCGTGGTTGAATTCTGGGCTTTCCCACGTCTCCTCGCCTTTGCCCCCAGCAGAGACCACTTGGCGGGCAGTCCTCGTGAGATAGCCGCTTAACTCGTTGGCGCCGAGCCCTTTCGACTTGGTGAGGAGACCGCTGAAGCAAGCGTCCGCGATGACTGCGATGTGCTTGGCGGGGCTTGGGTCCAAGGTGTCCCATACGAACTGCATAGGCAGGCAGGTCTGTTTGAAGTCGTTCAGTTTCGGCCGGTCGAGGTCGACTTTGCCATCGCTGGGGATCAGGAAGCCGAGGTCGTTGCCCGATTGGTCTTTCACCGTTTGGCCATGGCCCGAGAAGTAGATGAGAATGCGGTCGTCGGCGTGGACGTTGCCCGGGTTAGCCAACTCGGTAATGGCGGCGCGGACGTTGGCGAGGGTGGCGTCTCCGTCCGTGAGCACTTTGACGTCTGACGGCTTAAATCCGTACGAGTCGGTGAGGAGCTTGGCGAACTCCTGGGCGTCGTTGACCGCGAAGCTGAGGTTCTTGTTGGGCAGATTCGGATATTTATTGATCCCGATGATGAGGGCGTGGGAGCCGGTGTAAACAGGCAGACCCGGCGGGGTCGACGACCGAGCGAGGAAGAGGTCCCGCGACTGCTCTTGGCCGAGCGCAACGGCCATTGTCGACACCAAGGCGACCATAGCCACAAAGAACCCAACTGCGCTTCTCTTCATTCTCTTTCCATTCTATAGCTGAACTGGTGGCGCGAGTCAGGAGAAATTGGTCTTTGCCTTTCCTAATCGGCCTTAGGCTCGATCAGCGCAATTCAGGGGACTCGTCCCTTCGTTTCCATGTCTAGCGAATCCTCAAGTCAATCGTTTTGCTGGTCCACGGAATCTGGCCCTTCTCTATGCCGGTGACGATTAGACGAAGCTGCTTAAGGAGTGTCTCCCGGAAGTGGGCGTCATCTGACATGGACACCTCTGCGACGCCTTTGCCCTTGATAGGAACGATGATCGCGCGCATCATCATCCGGCCCGTGTTCGTGTCCTGCTCGATCGTGCCGTCGAGGTGCAGCGGTCCGGCAAGCTTTTGGCTGTAAGGCGCGCCGACTTGAGGGAAGGCGAGTTGGAGGATGCCGTCGGCGTCGTCTCGGTCGAGGATGAAAACGAGGGCAGAGTCCGGGCCGTTGAGGTCCACGCCAAAGGTGTCTCCCTTGGAGTAGGCGACGTCTTGGCTTCGGAACGTGACCGGCGTATTCCAGGTTGCCTGGCCAGTCGAAGTGATCCGAAAGAGCCGTGTAACAAGGCCGCGAAGCTCTAAATAGGGGCCGAGTCCATCATCGAGGGCTTTCTTGAGGTTCTTACCGCCGAAGGTGTAAACCCTGGCTTTATCGAGGTCGTCGCCCACCACCGTGGTCTGAACCTCGGCCTTGGTTGACTTAAGCTTGACGACGACGTCGGGAGGCGCGCCTTGAGGAGCGAATTCAGAGTTGGGGACTTTGCTTTTCAGGTAGTCAGCAAGCTCTTTTGAGAACTTGGTGTAGCTTTTAAGCCGGTCCGCCTCTGATGGCCAGTCTGTGATTTCCAGGGCAACCCTCAGGCTCTTTTCCCGATCCTCTTTGGCGCTTTCCATCGTGCTGATGGCGAGTTTGCTGTCGGCGGGAAGGGAAGTTGGATTGAGGCCGCCACCGAAGGGAATGTCGAAGGTCTTGGCATTGGCCATCTCGTCCGGCATGGCCGGGTAAGGCGAGAGGCCAGGCATGTAGTCCGCACGGATTTTGTCTTTGAAGAAGGCCTGGACCTCGCGCATGGCATCCATGTAAGTCGGATTCTCTCGCCGGTAGAGATCGGCGACGACTGCATTGGCAAGTTGGTCTGTAAACGCGCCCGCCCAGCGGTTTTCGCTCGAGTTGACTAGCCATTCGTAGGAGGCGCCTTGCGCGGGGCATGCAGCCAGAAATATTCCGGGGCCGCGGTAGGCCAGGTCTCTTACGGTTCCGCTGGCCGTGGCTGTCCTCGTGATGCAGCGAGCGGTCGGGTTGTACTGGCGGCCGAAGTCTCTCGTGCTGGCTTGCTGATAGCAGGTGTCGAGAATGATGGTGACGCGAGCGCCTTTTTTGTCGAGATCGGCTGCCCAGGTTTCCAGCCGGTTCATTCGGATATCGAAGTCGGTAGTCTTGGCCAATCCGTCGGCGGGAACCAAGGTTGGCTCGAATCCAAGTTTGGAAGCGGGGTCTTGCGAATCTGGCGCAATGGAGCCCCGTCCGCTGAAATAGAAGAGCACTTCGTCTCCCTGCTGAGCTTCTTTATCCAATTTTGCCAGACCGGCGATGATGTTGGCGCGCGACGCATCTTTTCGAAGAAGCACATCGCTTTGAAAAGAGTACAGGTCAAGCACCCGCTTCATGTCGTCCGTATCGGTGGCCGCACCATGAAGAGAGTGGGCCGCGTCGGCGATGAACGAATAGGAGTCGACGCCGACGATAAGCGCATACCGGGATGCCGCCGCTGAGCACGCGAGCGACGCCAAGATGGCAAGGCTAAGCAGGCGCCCGATCAATGGCCGCTCCTCACACTGAACTTGTAGATCTTCCAGAAATAGGGATCGAGAAGGCTCCCCACGTTGACGCCGTGGCTCACTCCGGCGTGGACGAAGGCGTAGTGGACGTCGCCAAACCTCGCGCGCCATGCGTCTGGCACGCTGCCAATGTAGATGCCGGTGTGGCGGCTGCCGGTAGCGTCGTCTAAGCCGTGCTGAAAGATAACTCGGTCACCCTCTTCCAATGCGTTCATGTTCGTGGAAGCGGAGGGGAAGTGGCTCTGGTCGGGAAGGTTATAAGTCCTGCCCCCGCGCCTGGCCGGGCCCTCTTTGCACTCGACCATCTCGCCAATATTCTCTTGGGTTACAACCGGTGGGGGCGGCTCTTTCCAGCCGAGGTGGACGTAGACTTGGGCCACAAAGTGGGAGCAGTCGATGCCGCTTCGAAGGTTGTTTCCGCCCCAGAGGTACGGCGTTCCGAGATATTTGAGAGCCTCATTGGCGACCTTGTTATCGTGAGGGTTGGCCTTGGGAAGAACTGCTCCGAGCTTCAGCACTGCTGTCGGGACATAGCCCAGTACTTCCCCGTAATGCACCCGGTAAACCCAGCCTTGCACCCTTCCTATGAGCTCGACCTGAGTGCCTTTCGGTATGCGGCCTATGACGGCGGAGTCCGCTTGAGAGGTTTCGTGGACTTCTGCCATGAGGAGGGTCACTGCGGTACCGGTGACGACCGCTTCCGCGGGCGGAAACTTTAAGCTGGCGGCCTTAGTCGGCTCGTTGTCGATCTTGGAGATGATATTGACAAGCTGGCCCGGTGCCGGTTCGCCGCCTCCGGGGATGTTGGAGTTGGTGGCAAGTAGATCGTCTGTCGAAACGCCCCAGGCTTGGGCTAGTGAGGCCAGCGAGTCGCCACGCTGGACTTCGTAAAGCCCTTTGAACTGATACTTGGTTGCCTGGGCAGCGTGGTCGTCAAGGCCGACGATAACTGAAAGGAGGGTTCCGGCGGGAAGCTTGTCGCTGGCGTTGACGCCGTTAATAGCCTTCACGATGGCGGCCGAGTTCCCATTTCGCTTGGCAAAGGCTTCGACCGTTTCCCCAGTGTTGATCGGGCGGTTGTCGAAGAGGACTGGATTCGGGTCGATCCGCTGGCGCAGCCCCACAACCGCCCATTCGTTGCCCTTCAACTCGCCGTTGTTGATAGCGGAGATCGGGTCTTCCTTGCCCAAGTCCTTGGCTACCACAATGGACGCGAAAGAAATGGTTTGGCCAACGGAGTCGCCGTAGTTGTAGGTCTGGAATCGAAGCGGAGCGGTAGCAGAAGCGGCTCGCATCTTAGGAACGTCGTCGGGCGTGAGGACATCGACATCATCTCCAAGGGCGCTTTGCCCAAGAAGAGGGATCTCCTTGCCGCTCTCGATCCGGTAGGACTGGACAAAACCCCGCGCTGGGGGCCGAACCCATGCAAGTATCGTTCGCGCCGGGGGTGAGATGCCAAAATCAGGTTGGAATTGCCCATTGGCGGTAAGCCGATCGCCAACCTTGTCGGTCTTGATGCCGAGGACGGCGCACCAGTATTTGGGAGTCAGAAGCGACATGTTTGGGCCCTCGGTGTTCACCGAAACGCCGAAGGCTGCAGCGAGCAATTCGAGGTCGAAAAACGTGGAGGGCGTTCCGCCTGCAAGAGTGACTTGCTCCGGGTAGGTCTCGACGGGGATGCTGCGGAGCACTTTTGTTGGGTTCGCCGGGTCGTAGACAAGCACGTTAGCGCCCGCTTTCGCGTTAATGGGAATCCGAACGCGGGTCACTCCGTCAATGACAACGTCGTCGAAGGCTCCGGAGGCTTTCACTTGGCCCCGGCTTTCCGTTAAGAGGCTCACCGTGTCTCGCAAAGGGGCGAGGTAGGTGTCCATCTCCAGCATCACGGGCGACAGTTTGGCTGGCTGGCCGTCCAGATCGACCTGCAGATTGGGCAGGGGCTGCTGGCCACGTGAAAACGCGGAAACGGTGGCCATGCAGATGACCAAGGCAGCTTTAGTTGCTTCGCGCATCATCTGCGTTCACCTCTTTGGGATAGAGCGCGGCGAGGATGGCGCGGTTAAGCGCCCACAGCTTTTCACCAGTCGGAGGATTGTCCGCGGCCAAATCCAAGTCTTTCCCTAACTTACTCGGGAGCTGGCCTAACTTCATTGCTCCCTTGTAATACAGCAGACCATCTTGGATCGCGAGGTTGAGGAGGGTCATGAAGAACTGCTTGTCGGTCAAAGATGGTGGTTGTGACGGGGAGATGCCGGCCAGCCAGGCAAGGCCTGGATCGTATCCGCGCCCGGCCCTTTGCATTCGTGCTACGAGAAACTTGGAGGCGCCGTCCTTCTCGGCCGCGACCTTCTTATAGAGCCCCTCTAAATTCTTCAGCCGCAGCCCGCCAATGAGGCTGTCCCCCACCGCTACGGAAAACTGTGAGGTGTAAGGGGGGAATTCAATCTGCTGCTTCAGAGCGAGAGCCTTTGGCTGATTGTCCGCACCCTGCATCGCATCAAGAACAACTTGAGCGGAATCCTGTGTGGAGAAGAGCATGGCCTTCAGGTGGTCCGCACCGAAGTCGTCGAAGAAGAGCCTGTCGGACTTTGTGGGGAACGTCACGGTGCCAGGCTGCACGGCCGCATCGGCAGCAGCCGTGCTGTTACCGAGCGGATAGAACTGGTAGAAGTGGCCGCCGACCTGGCCGAAGATCACTAGAAAACCGGGTCGATTGACTTGGACGGCAAGAGTTAGCTGTCGGCCCGCTTCAATAACGTCCTGATTTGGCGTCAGTTTGAGGGCCAGCTTGGTGGCGTCGGGGTTGTCCGCATTCCAGACATCGAGCAGCGTCTTGGTGGGCGGTGGCTTGGAGTCGGGCTTAGCCGTGTCAAAGACGCCGGAGCCGATAAACTGGGTGGAGATCATCGGATTCTGGGTTCTTCCTGAGCTCTGAAGGCGATCACCCATCGTCTTCTTGACCCCGCTATGCACGTCACCCCAACTGTCTCCATCTTTTAGGTTTTGAAGAAGCGCGTAGGTGAAAAGGCCGTGTCGCGTCCCATCGGGCATCGGCGCCTCGAGAGCCTCCTCGCTAGAAAGCGCGGCCGTGTAATAGCAGATGCCGGTGTTAGCGGCGAGTGCATTAGTTGTGTCTTTCTGATTGGTCGGCTTGGCGGGAACCCCGAATTTGACGCTCCGTGCGCTGATGGGGTCGAAGTTGCGAGAAGTGAACTCGTCGCCAAGCAACCCCCGCGACATCTCGCCTGCCGCCATTCCACCTGAGAAGCAGCTGTCGAGAAGGACTGTTCTTGATTTGGCGGGGACGGCGAGGATAGCGTCGTTGAGCTCTTTCGGCGAGATATCGTTACCATCCAACGTGGCATCGCTCGGCATGAGCGCATAGCGAGGGTCGCTTCGGCCATGGCCTGCATAGTAGAAGACAAAGCGCTCCGTCGGCTTGCACTTTCGTTTGAGTTGGTCAAAGGCGCCCAGGATTCCCCGTTTAGTGGCCTTGTCGTTGACAAGAACGGTCACTTTAAAGCCGTCTTTGGTTAATGCCTGCGCGATGCTATTGGCGTCGTTAGCGCAGCCCTTTAAGGTGCTTGCAGCCTTCAGCGGCTTGTAAGCTTCGATCCCAATGACCAGGGCCTGATCCGAAGTCGCCAAGGTTACGATGGACAGGAGAGACAGCGCAAAAACGAAGCTACGAAGGGGAGCTTTCAATTGCCGTTTTCTCAGAAGAATTCCCATTTTCCATCCTCGGCGCTATTTCGAATCCTCGACCTTCTTTACTGCCGACACGTACGCCTTCTCGCTCGTAGTTAGCATGTTGCCCACTGCGCCGGCGTCGTGCGACTTTCCTGTGTACCATGGCTTCTTGTTGAAATAGACTTGCAGGTCAGACCGCTTAAAGATTAATCCGTGTCGGGCATATGCCTCGTTTCTTATCTCGTCAAGCTGAAGCTTGTCTAGATTCTTGAGTTCGGCCCCGCTGAGCTTTGGAAGTCCGGGCGCATCCCAGTCTAGGCCGGAAGCCGCGCTCGACTCGCCCCCCGTAGACGTCCCGGTACTTGATCCACCGGTCGTTGTTGTTGAGCCGCCGGTCGTCGACGTTGGGGTAGCGCCGCCCGTTGTCGTTGGGGAACCGGTTGTACTCGTCGGCTGCGGAGAACCGGTTGTTCCGGCGGAAGTCGATCCCGCCGTTGATCCAGTCGTCGCCGGCTGCTGCGGAGTTTCGACGTTGACAACGTTCGGTGTAAGGGGAATGGAGTCGCCAGAGGAAGTTTCTGCCAATACAGAGAAGCTCTTGCCCGGTCCCAATTTGACAACCTTGTTGAGCGTCTCGTTGGGGATCGTGATTTGTGTGTCGGTCCAAGTCACTTTCGCCAAATCCATCGTAAGGCCGTTAACCAGAATTTTGCCCTTTGCCGCGCCAAAGCCCTGGCCGCCGATCACCAATGGATCGGTCCCGGCGATGCTTGGGGCTAGTTGCGCCACGATCGTCTTCTTTTCCGTGGGCTTGTTGCCAATAGTGATCTCACCTTTCGATTTGATCACCGGCAGAAGGCCGTTTAGAACGGTCATGCTCCCGAGTCTTTGAGCGCCGAGCAGGGCGCTTTTGCCGTTCATGTTGGGATCAGTGATCGTGACGATGACCCCTTCGTTAAGACGTTGGGGATCAGGTTTAACCTGGAGCGGTTGTCCCATTTGCTTGCCCGTGTTGGGGTCTATCAATGTGATTCGCGATCCAATCAGGTTCTTGCCGGTCACCTTGAAGGGTTGATTGATCTGTACCGTGAAGTTATTCGGATCGACTTCGGTGAGGGTCTTGAAGTAGAAATCCCAGACGAAGAAGGCAACCTGCCAGGCAATGAAGAGCCCGATCAGGGCAACGACCAGCCCTTTAATGTTTCGGACGACTGCTTCGAGAAACCCTGTGAGGGTGTCGGGAATCGGAGGACAATAGACAACTTTCGACGGAACTGCAGGAACGCCAATGTCATTCGTGTCTGCGCCAACCACTGCGGCGCCAAGGTTAGCGCCAGAGGGTCCGAAGGCTGCTTCTTCTGGCAGGGGTGGAATGCTCGGCGCGTCGATTCGCTGAACGGTAAGGGGAAGGGGTGTCGGAGTCCTCGGCCCGCGGAAGGTCCGTTGCCGCGTCACCGCGCGGACGGGAGCGGTACGGATCGATTCCCGATCGCCATCGGGTGGCGGGACTGCCAACCGCTGCACCTTGGCATCGATCAAGACGTTTTGCGGCCGGGGAAGCTTCAACTCGACGTACAGCCAATCGTTGCCTTGGTTGTCCACGGCAAGCTCAAAATCAGTCTTGCGACGGAAGAGTCCCACTCGTTTCTCTTCAGGTGAGAAGGTGACTTGCCACTTGTGGAAGGGTCGCACGATGATCGAGATAGGAATCTCAGTAATGCGCTCTTTCCTGGCAGCGTGGGGGTCGTCGCTCACTACGCGGGTCTCGACAATGACGGTGGCCTTGTAGACACCCGCTCTGCACTCAGACTTCTCCGGCACGAAGAAGCTGAGGAGGACGTCTCGGATGCCGCGGTCTTTGATGAAGATGGTGAGGGACTGGCCGCGCGGTCCCGGCTGATCTGGCTTTCCAGATGGGGGAGCGTTCTCCGTCCCGCCACCTGGTGCCAGCGCCGACAAGGTACACCAGACGTCCTGCCAGAACGGCTGCTCGCACTTTACGTGGATCGTGTATGAGTTTTGCCGCTGGGTAGCGTTGTCAATCCGCAACGTGCCGATTCCAGTGCCGACGTATCCCTCGGGCAGTGGCTGCTTCTGCGGCTTGCGCCCCGGCACGACATCAATTTCAGACTGCAGCAGCTTCACTGAGGCACCGCCCGCAGCTTGACGTGGAGGATTTGGCAGCCGCTGTCGGTTGTCAGCAGGTCCCACTCAGAGTCGGTCGGACTGTCACTCGTCGTCTTAATCCGGGCCGTGTGGTAAGTGCCTCCGTTGATGTCTTGGCTATTGCCTAGGTTGCCTTGGAAGTCGGTGACTTCAAAGCCAGACGGCATGTGAACCGTCCAGAGGTAAATGTCCTGGCCAAGGACGCCTCCTTCGTTCGTGTGGTTTTTGAAGGTGAGAACGACTCCCTTTGGAGGAACATCCACGGTTATTGTTCGACCAGAAACCTGCACATGCTCGTCGCCGATCTGTTCTGGCGCATCGGTGCTCGGCTGCGATGAACCTAAGACTTCCAGCTTGTGGTCCGTCTTCATGGGCACCAGTTGCACGCTGGTCTTGACCGCGCTGCTGGAGACCTTTGATGCCAATTCGTAGGTGAACTGCTGAGCTTGGCCGTAGCCGAGGACCTGAATGCTGTCGGCGGTCTTAACGCCATGCTTGGGAATAGCCACGAGACCTTCCTTGGACACGCGACCAAGTTTTAGCAAGGCGTAGGGAGGAGCGCTCCACGCCAGGTTGACGGGCAAGGTAGACCCATTCATCGACGTGCCCGGCACGTAGTAGGTCCCGTCATCGCCCTTAAAGCCGTTGGTCACCCGGAAGTTGTCGCCGCCGCTGCCTAAGAGGACAATGGCGAGCAGTAACAAGGGGAAGAAGATGAACCAAGGGAGCGGCAACAGGCGCCAGCGGCCTGCAATGAGATCGATGGTGTTCCCAGTTTTGCCCCCGTTCGTTTGGTCGGTGACCGGCATGGCGGAGACGCGTAGCTTGTGGCGCTCCATCCAACCCAGCCACCAGATTCCCTTGCGAGTGACGCTGAGTCGGTGGGGCATGGGCGGTGGCGTTCTGCCAGCGGCTGGCGAAGCGAGGCTTTCCTCTTCTTTGTCGAATAGGTAGCGCCAGGATGTTGTCTCGTACACCTCGACCGGCCGTTGGTCTTGGGCATCGGGCGCCGCGTCTTCGAGGACGGCGATGCGGTAGGCAGTGTCCGCGTTGCCCGCAGTGGCTACGGTGAGGTCGAAAGGGACTGTGTTGCCGAACGGGCCAACCCTAACGCTCTTTGCCTTCGTTTCGATCCTGACCGCGGGCATAGCCTGCACGGCAAGAACGAGGTAACAGGGAACAAGGGTCTTGCCGAGAATCCCGTAGGAAACGGTGAACGGGTAGGTCGCCGGCTCGGCGCTGCTGGGCGGTTTGAGGGAGAAGGCAAGGTCGCCAGTTCCATTGGGCGTGATGTTGACCTGGTCCCGGACCAGGGCGATCCAGTCGGTGGGAAGCGTTCGGTCTTCCTGGAGAACGTAGGTGCGGACGCCGTCTTGGTCGTTGCTGATACTGATCCGGACGAGGAGGGTCTCGCCTGGCTTGACGTAGAGAGTCGTGCCGTCCGTCGGGTTCGCGATGACGGTGTTGGCCGCGAAATCGATAGTCGGGTCGACTTCGGCCTCTTCAGCGCGCGGCTTCTCTTCGAAGGTAATGACTCTGGGCTCCGGCTTTGAGACCGGCTTGGGCTGGGGGCGAGGTTCCGGAATAGGTTCTGGCTCCGGTTCGAGTTCTGGTTCCGGTTCCGGTTCGGGTCGCCACTCAGGTTTTGGGGCAAAGACTGGCTCTGGCTCGGGGGCGAAAATTGGTTCCGGCTCGGGAGCGAATACCGGTTCAAGGTCAGGCTCGGGCTCCGGCGCGCGAGCAACCACCGGTTCCGGTTCAGACTCAATCACTGGCTCAGGGATTGGTTCTCGCTCGACGATCGGCTCGGGCTCTGGCTGCTTTTCGGCTAATGGCTCAGGTTGAGGAACGGGCTCAGGCTCACGGACCGGCTCTGGCTTGCTCTCGGGCGTATTAACCGCGGGTGGCGCAGCCGCCACGATCGGTACTTCAACAGGTGGAGGCAAGGGCGCTTCAATCTGTAGCTCGTCAACAAAAAGCTTTCTCTTCTTGGGGGTCTCAGGCGGTGTCGCTTCTTTTTTGGTCGCGGGCGACTCCGGTTTCTTAGCCTCTGGAGGCTTGGCTTCTGGCGTCGCGTTGGCCTTCGATTCCGTCTCGAGGCGATCTTTCTTTACTTCTTGTTTTAGGCGAGGCGCTTCTTGCTGCTTCGGAGGCTCCGGTGCTGCGAGCGGCTCGACGATGGACGGCGGCGGCAGAATTACCGGTACTTCGACGGGGCGAGCCGGGGCCGGGCTGACTCGAAGCACCAACTCTTTCGTGCCGTCGGTTTCGACGGGATCGCCGTCGCAAAACAGCTTGATTGAAAACGGATAGTCCCCTTCTTCGGCCTCTATGCTTGGAAGGATCGCTACGAGAAGCTTTCCGGACTCGAAAGGCGGCACTGGGAGCCGTTTTGTCTTCTCCGCGGTCCACGCCCCGAGACCTTCAATTTCTGCCGAAAATGAAACGACCTTCTGCTCTTGGTTCTCGCAGGTGAACTGGACCTCGACTCCGTCACCGGCGCGGACGGGCAGGACCGAGCCTTGGACTGGGTCCACCGAAATGCTCATGGAAGCGCGGGTATCCACCTTTTATATCCGTGCGAGGGCTGCTCTGCGTTTTCTGTCCGCCGCAAAAGCAACGACGTTCAAGCCGAACTCAATGGCGCGCCTAATCCGGTCTCTGCTGTCTTCGTCATCCGGCTTCGGCACAAGCCCTTGCCAAGCAGCGCCGTAGTCCTGCGTGCTGAGGATGACGCCGGCCTTTAAATCGGCAGTGATCGCTCCTTTGTCCACCCCTCCGACTGGCGGTGAGGAGAACAAATAGTGAGAGGTGTGTAGCGGACTCGCGTTGCTCAATGGTTTCAAGCTGGCGCCGGCTGCTTTGGCCACGTCTGCAAAGGATTTCGCGAAACCATCGCCCCCGCCGCTCGCTTCCGCAAACAAGGTGCCGCCGCTATCGAGGTAGCGTCGCAGCCCTTCGAGTTGCTCCTTATTAAGAGGCTGGAACTCACCGGCACAAGAGACGTACAGCAAAAACGGTGCGGCGCCCTCTCCCGCGGAGCGCAAATTGAACAGACCTTGGAAGCTGATATGAAAACCGAGTCCGTTCGCTTCCCGGATCATGTTATAAAGGCCGGCTCGGTTTGGCTTCCACTCGCTGGGGTCGGCAACGGGAAGGAAGCAGAGCTCTCCAATTCCGCCATCGGCAAAGCAGTGTGGAAACGCTAGCTCGCGATAGAGGAGATTCAGTTCGTCTTCCTCAGGGTCGAACGCATTGGCCGCTTCTTTGACGGCTTTGTCCTTCCCGGACCGGTCGATGCGCGCAAGCTCTAGATACGGTCCGTGAGGAAGCTCTTTGGAAGCAACGACCTGGCGACCCTCCACTAAGCGGTAATACTTTTTGCCTCCCCCTACGGTGATTGCGGAGCGGCTGTCCACATTAGATTCATAGGCGGCTGTAATATAGATCTGGCCCTTCTCTTCCAAAACAAAAGTGGCCGGCTCGGATAGCAAAATCGTGTGGCCCTCGGCGTCCACCGCCATGCCGGGCGCCACCACCACAGTCCGGTCCTTCTTGCCAGGGAAAACCTCCATGCCGTAGAAGATTCCAGGGCGGTGGGCGGCTACCGCGTGGAGCATTCGATGCGAGTTGTGCTGCCCATGGGCTTCGCGCCAGACGTCAGCGTCGATGGGAAGTTCGTTGAATGGCTCAACCCCGGTAATTCGTTGCGAAATCAGCTCTTCAATGGGCATTAGGCCGTCCTCTTAACTAACCGGAGAGAGTAAGCCGTGTGGGCCGGCTTTTCGTATGTGATGATATCATGGATCACCTGCTCATTCAGGCTCTCCGGGTTGGGTGTGGCGACAGTTACGACAAACGTGTGGCCCGGGACATCGCCAAGGATGGTCAGCTTCGCTCCCATCTTCGTGTCCGGCCCGAGCCGCATGCCTTTTACCGGCTGGTCGTTGATTTCCGGGACGACACCCGTGTAGATCTCGATATACCTGGACAGCCCGCGCTTGGTGCCTCGCCACTGGTAGAGCTCTACCGCTTCTCGGATGAGGCTCCGCCGCTTCATTTCCGGCCAGTTCTCGTCGAGGGGCACGCACACCCACGCCCCCAGCCAGATTAAAAACTCCGAAGGAGCGGAGTATGGGCCAAAAAGTTGGTCCATTCGATCGAGCGTTTTTTGCAAAGGCTTAAACGAGTCCTCAAAGCCCAGCAGAAATCGCTCAAAGAAGGGGGATGCGCCGCCTTCCTCAGCCCGCATCTTATCCATTTCTTCCGTGTAAAGGGCGGGAAGGTGATCCAGAAATTTGCTCGTCGGATGGTCGAGCTTTAGGTATCCGCCCTGTCGGACTTCGCCCGGCTCTTTGACGCTGGTGCTGCGGGCAACGATAACGAAGGAGTAAATGCCCGGAGGGGTGTCGCCATCCAACGCCGCGCAGAGTTGAAGCGAGAACGTTCTCGTCTCTCCCGCCTTGACCATCGCTGTCAACGTCTGGCCGTCAGCGCTGACTTCGTCTTGAGCGTCCAGGGCGTCCCCGCCCTCCAACTCACGAGCCTTTCTAACTAAGAGTTCCCAAGTTGTCCAGGCGGCTCTCCACTTGGAATCGCCACCTTCAATATGCAGTCGAATCTTGTGGGCTTTTCCGTCAGTGGATGCGACGATAACCTGGCTGACTTTTCTGGGCTCGGCCTGGTGCCAAAGCTTTCGAAACTGGTCAGCACCGAGTTCGCTGATTTCTGGCTGCAATTCCAACGAGACGAAGTCGGGCGCAAGGGCGAGGTCCACGCCAGGCAGGACCGCGACGTGTTCCAATGCCGTCGGCATCTAGGAGCCTCCGCTTGTATTGCTGAACTCGTCTGCGCCAACCGAGGTGATGGGCACAACTCGGATGGTGTGATTGCGGGTGCATAGCAGCTGATTGTCACCCAGTCGGATGCCGGTTTCATTTGAAACTAGGTTCTCCGGGCCAAGGATGCCTTCTTCCACATTTGTGACCAATGAGTAATACATCTTCGCATCGAGAAGGAAGGCGACGCCGCGGACCGAGCCGACCACGGCATAAACATCCGCCAATGTCAGCGTGCGTCGAAAGGGCCACCCGGTTCCATTCGGACCGCCATACAGCGGATGGAGGAACATGTTGAGCGCTTCTTTAACGCGCCGTGAGACATCGTCCGCATCGGCCCGCGGGTCTGCGACGAGTCGGATGTCGAGAGAGATAAAGAGGTAGTCCGGCTCTCCCACTTCGACCACGGTCGTAATCAGCCGCCGCTCATCCAGATAGGCGGAGACTTCCTCGATTGTCCGGTCCGAGACGTGAAGATCTCGTGGCAAGGGCACCGTGATTTCGCGCCCCAATGCCGGCACCACGAGAATCTTTACCACTCCAGGCAAAGGCAAACTGGAGCGGCCGTCAGACGGATGCTGGAGAGGCTGCACGCAGCGTGCACGGCCAACGCTTGGTGATCCCTTTTGAGCGAGGAACTCAAAGTCCTCTACCGTTACGGCGCGATTTCGGATTCGCAAGGTTTCTCGAGCACGCATCTTGGCGTGCTCCAACATCTCCTGATCTCGACCGCCAGTTGCCGGGCGCGGGTTGGAAACGCTGGTCACGTATGGGTAGGAGCCCTTCAAGATCGTTACCTTGCTCTCCCGCACGTTCCCCCGCAGGCCGCCGCCGTTGCGATAGCTGGAGATGCCCACGATCAACCCTTGCTCTGGGACCGCGCCAAATAAACTCATTGTCCCGTCTGGATTCAAAAGCGCCGGGCCAAAGGTGATCTCGCCAGTGAGTTCATCGCATGTGAAATGCTTGTCGTCCGGACCGCTTGCAGCGAAATCTCGAACCCGAGTCCAGGGGATCCAGCCCTCCATATCGCTTGGCGTCTCGCCAAGCGGGCCAATCAGCACCGTTTCATCCGGCCGAAGCGCGAGCATCGGCGGGTATTGCACTTTAAGGACTTGCCCGGGCGTTCCGTCGCTAACGCCAAGCGGCTCATTTCGCACGACTGCGCACTGGGTGGAGGCTATTGTTCCGCCGACGGTCCGCGCGCTCAGAAAAGTGATTTCAGGCGACTTCTGGTAGGGATCGGGTCCGCGCTCGTCGATTCCACGGGCAGGCAAATCGGCATTGAGAACGGTGTATCGGCACCGAATCCAATAGGCGCGGGTGTCCGAAACAACGGACTCCGCCATCCCCCCAGGCATCGCTATTTCGACAGAGCCAGTTCGGTTGAAGCCGTATGTCTTGTCCTCAGTAATTTCCAGGGGCCGCCAGGCGCCGGAGGCGGGGTGCCAATACTCCCAAAGCTGGGCAGGGAAAGACTCATTAAGACCGGTTGCGGCCGCCGTAATGCACTCAGCCCGAATCTGCACGAGGTTGTGGGAGACGTCGTTCTCGAAGCCAACGTAAAAAGTGTCGCCCTGGGCTGGGGTGGCGCTGTAGATCTGGAAGGCGTTGCCAACTTTGGCCGGCTCGTCTGGAAGGTCAAAAGAGCGCGTTCCCGAACTGTCCTTTTCAGACCCCGGCTCTTTCTTCTTGACCGCGATCGCGTTTCGCAGTTTCGGACGAACGAGTTTCAAGTCCCGATCGGTGAGGAACTCCACGGCGTCCTCTGTCTCAGTCCGAAGCGTTGCGGCAATAACTTGGCCACCCCGCAACGTCATCTCGCTGTCATCGCCGGTGTCGTCGTCTTCGATCCAGCGAGACAGTCTGAAGCGCAGGTCCGTCTGGGCTGCTTCGGGCGGCTCCAACGTAACGCCAAGCAGGTCGAGGAACTTCAGGTGATTCCTCTCAGGGACCTGATTGAGCCGGTAGAGCGTCATCTCGGTCATGAACGCAAAGAGTTCTAGAAGAGTTACGCCGGGGTCGGACACGTTGTGGTCGGTCCATTCCGGGCATCTCAAGCCGATCTGGCGTTTGACATCGTCGACGATATCCTGAAAGTTGCGGTCATCCAGGTTTGGAGCAGGCAGCGGCATCGGTTTATTCTTCCCCTGGAATCGTGTAGAACGGAAACACAAGGTTCCTTTCGGAATTAGTGGCGATCACGGTGTAGCGAATATCAAGGCTGAGAGCAGACTCTGCCCGCGGATTGTCGATCGTCTGAACGTCCAAAACGTCGATCCGAGGTTCCCACATTTGGAGCGCTTCCAATACGTAACGGCGGGCAAGTCCGGTGGTGGACGGCTCGTTGGGAGCAAACACCAGATCGTGAATTTCGCACCCAAAATCGGGCCTCATCGGCCGTTCGCCCTTGCGGGTCATCAGGATCATGCGGATGGCCTCTTCAACGTCTTGCTCCTCATGAACCAACTCGATTCGCCCACGGTTGTCAAGGCGTGGAGGGAACTTCCATCCGGAGCCTAAAAAATTCTTGGTCGAGTCGCTCATGCAGGTCGTTCCGCTTCAAACATTCTAACCGGAAACGGTCCGTATTTTGACCGGGATTGGCGACCTCCAAGAAAGGTTTGCCGCCGGACCCAAATAAATTGAATTTCAAAAGCACGATTCGCGGTGTTTTACGCAGGAATCGGGATGAGCGGACCTCCCAACATGGAGGGTGTGGCGAAGGTGACGTTCACGGAAGCGGTTACCAGAGTTGCCGCCCCCGACGTCAATCCCATCGCTGCTCCGGCCGTCAGCATCATAGCTCCCGCAGCAGTCGCCGTGATAACCCCAGAGCACGTCGTTACGATAGTCCCGCCCACCGATGTGGTCATCGCTGCCCCGACCGTGGTGGTCAGCGCCCCCGCCACGACGAGTTCGGCAGCGCCCCCCGCCTCGATGGTAATAGTAGCTCCAGCCATGATCGTTACCGCCGCGGCTGCTCTCAGGTTAAAGTTTAAGCAAGCCAAACTCATGTCGCCAACGCATGTCAACGACATTGAGCCATCGAGGGTGCTGATAACGATGCTATTGGCGCCGGACAGGTCGACCACCTTGATTTGCTTTGCCTTGTCGTCTAGCAGGATGGTGTGGCCAAGTCTTGTCTTCGCCGTGATGTTTTGTCCGCCATCGTTGAGAGTGAAGTGATGGCCATTGGCCGTGGTCATGCTCATCTCACCCGCGTGGCCGGTGTCGTCCAGCAAGATGGTGTGGCCGATGCGAGTCTTGATCGTACGACGGTTGACCTGGTGGCCACTGATCGACTTCGAGTTGCCTTCCACCGGCTTATCGACTCCGTTCCACAGGGACCCGATGATGAAAGGCCGGTTGACGTCGCCATGTTCGAACGCGACGAGGACTTCGTCATCGATCTCCGGAAGAAAGTGGAACCCCCGGCCGCTCCCCGCCATCGGGGTGGCGATGCGGGCCCAATGGCTCTGGTGGTCCTCAGTCAGCCAGGGATATTTCACTTTTACGCGAGCTAGATTCTCAGGGTCCAAATTGTCCGTGACAATCGCCACGACGATGTTGCCTGCGTTAGGAGAGGCCTTGTCTTCGTGGGTGCCTTGCGAACTCAAGATGGAGAGAAGGGTCGAAGGCTGCTTGCCGCTGATGACGAACTGGGTTGAAAATCCCTCGGCCG
>JANYLD010000356.1 GCA_025363835.1 Armatimonadota bacterium | reverse complement strand
GGCAACTTGTCGGGCTAAAGCCCTCGGGGAAAGCGGCGCTAAAGACGCCGCACTCCATATGGTTTGTTTCTACACGCCGGCTAGAGGCGACTTCTTGAGGTGCCAGTCGGTTTCCCGTTGGAAGTCTCTGGCGACCCGGTAGCAGATGTCTTCACGCATCGCAGGCGCGATCACTGAGATTCCGAGAGGCGCGCCGTCTTCAAAGCCGTTGGGCATGCTGATGGCGGGCCAGCCGAGGAGGTTGGCGGGGGAGATCATGTCTCCTCCCATGTTCACCCAGGTCTTGTCGAACCCGGTGTCCACCGGCAGCGACTTGTGATAGAAGGTCGGGGTGAGGATGCAGTCGGATTTGTCCCACATCGAGTTGGCGGCGAGGGCTTCTCGGCGGAAGCGCATGGCCCAGAGGTAGTCGGTGGCCCTCGTTTGGAGGGCGGCGGCGAAGCCGGCGACCTGGTTGACGTCCTTGAGCTGCTGGAATCGGGGGCCGCGGATGAAGTTCTCGTGGGCGCTGGTGCCTTCTGCGTCGACGATGATGTTCATCGCCGTTTCCCAGGCCATGACGGGGAGGGCGACGTCGACGACTTCGTAACCTTGCTTCTTGAGGACGTTGATCGTGTCGTTATAAGCCTTCTCGCAGTCGGGCGCTTTGTTCTTGACGAAGTCCTCTTTGAGGATGCCGATTCGAGGCTTGGGGCCTCTTGACCGAAGACTCAGCTTTTCGGTCAGTGTTGTTTGATCCTTTGGATCTGGACCGGCAATCGTTTCAAGGACCGTTCCGGCGTCCTCGGCGGAGCGGCAGATGGGGCCGAGCTTGTCGAGGGACCAGGCGAGGGCCATTGCGCCGTAGCGGCTGACGCGGCCGTAAGTCGGTCGGAATCCGGTGGCGCCGTTGAAGGCGGAGGGGCAGACGATGGAGCCGCTGGTCTCGCTGCCGAGCGAGAACCCGACGCAACCGAGGACCGTGCAGGCCCCCGAACCGCTGCTGCTTCCGCCGGCCCATAGCTTCTTGTCCCAGGCGCTAAGGCCAGGGCCCATGCGGCTGGCATCGGCTACGTTGTAGTTGCCCCCACCGGCAAGCTCGATCATCTCCAGCTTGGCGACGAGGACCGCGCCCGCGCCTTCCAGGCGGTCGACGACGGTGGCGTTGTGGTCGAAAACTTGATCGTCATGGCCAGGAGAGCCCCAGCGGGTAGGGATGCCTTTGGTGGCCATGAGGTCTTTGACACCGAAAGGGATGCCGGTGAGGGCGTGGGCGTCTCCGCGGTGAAGCCGCTCGTCGGCCGCTTTGGCTTGAGCCATGGCGAGGTCTGGGGTCATCTCGGCGACCGCGTTGTGGTCCTTACCGATCGTGTTGAGGCGGTCGAGATACATCTTGGTGAGCTCGACCGAGGAGACCTCTTTGCGCCTCAGCGCGCCGCCCAGGTCTTTGATGCTGGCTAACGGGCTGATCACTTTTTGCCTCCGACCGGGGTGACGGTGAACATAAAGCAGGGCTCCGTGTTCTCGGGGAGCGGATGCTTAAGTCGCTCCGCGCCATTGTTCTCGTTGTTGGCGATGGCAGGCTTGAGAAGCTCCTTGGCTTTATCCGAAAGCGGCTTGGCAAGGTTGGACTCGATTAGGGCGATTTTGCGGTCGATATCGGGGTCAACCTTTGGCGCGGGGGTTGGATCTTGGGCGGCCATGAGGAGGCCAGGGACAGAGAGGGCGGCCGCGCCGAGGAGGCTGCGCTTGCCCAACTCGCGACGGGATATCTTTTCCGACATAAGGCCATTGTAGCCACAGCGAGCGGCTTGTGGATAGCTCTTGGAGAAATGAGATCGCAGGTCTTTGCGAAGGATTCGCAATGGTCACCGGTAGCCACGACTTAATGTCGCGAGCAAGGTTGGAAGTGAGGTCGCGATCGGGGGCTTCTTACGACGCAAAAAGCGGCTACGCGTGATGCCTACAAGATTTGGATTTGGCCCCTTATCGGTTGCGGTCGTTCCACTTGCATGCTCGCGAGCGTTAAGTAAGGGTGCAAATTCAAGCAGCCTCCTATAGAATGCAGATATGTGGCAGCGGTTCACGGAACGGGCACGGAAAGTTGTTTTCTATGCGCAGGAGGAGGCTACTAAACGCGGGCATCGCTATGTGGCGACTGAGCATCTTTTGTTCGGGCTGTGCCGAGAAAAGGACAACGTGGCGGGAAGGATTCTTACGACAATGGGAGTTTCAATACCCAGGATAGTCGCCGAACTTGAGAAAGTCCTTCCGGAGAAAGATCCCGTTCCGCCGGGCAGTGACATGACGCTGGTCCCAAGAGCAAAACGCGTTATCGATCTTTCATACGACGAGGCGCGCCATCTCAACAATGATTACATCGGAACGGAGCATTTGCTGCTGGGATTGATTCGTGAGGGTGATGGGCTTGCCGGCCGCGTTCTCTTCAAACTGGGGGTCACGTTGGAAGCAGCACGGCACGGGACGAAGGATATGCAAGCCATGCAGGGCTCGCGGGACGCCCACAATCAGGACGTCTCTGGCCCAGCCCACCAAGCGTTGGCCCAATTGCGAAAGAAGCTTAAAGATCCGATCCAACTCATGGCACAGTTTCTTTTGATCCGCCAAGGCCGATCCTTACAGGATTTCCTTGCCCTCATCGCTCTCTGTTCTGACCAAATGGCAGCCGATTCGCTTGCCAAGGCTGGAGTTCGAACCGATCAGCTCGTGTTGGAACTTGAAACGAGTTTGACGACACAGATTGTGAATGCGGAAGATAAAGACGCGACGAGCGCTTTGAACTCCATTTGGAAACTCGCGGAGGAGCAAGTGTCAGCAGAAAATGAACCGGTTATGCCTATACATATTCTTATGGCGATTCTTGGCGCAGACGAGGGCGCCACTGCGGTTGCTTTGAAGTCGCAGGGAGTAACTTCAGAGAGTTTTAGAAACGCTCTGAACAAGGAACAAGCCTGATGTGGCAGAGGTTTTGCGACCAGGCAAGAAAGGTTGTCTTCTACGCGCAAGAAGAGGCCCAAAGGTTCCGCGAAGGCTACGTGTCTACGGAGCACTTGCTGCTTGGCCTTTGTCGGGACGAGTCTACGACCGCTGCGAAGACCCTGGATTTGCTCGGCATTAACTTGGTCAGGATAAGGACAGAGGTCGAAAAGGTTGTTTCCCACGGAAAGAGCCCTCCGAGTCAGGATATGACGCTAACGCCGAGAGCAAAGCGGGTGGTGGATTTAGCCTACGACGAAGCCAGGAACTTCGATGACAATTTCATCGGGACGGAGCATCTGCTGCTCGGCCTGATCTCAGAAGGTGACGGCCTTGCAGGACGAGCTCTCGCTAAGCTTGGCGTCACGTTGGGACCAGCGCGCAATGCGGTATGCAAAGTGCGCGAAGTTGAGGGAAATCCAGTGCCGTCA
This sequence comes from Armatimonadota bacterium, assembly GCA_025363835.1. GTDB lineage: Bacteria > Armatimonadota > Fimbriimonadia > Fimbriimonadales > Fimbriimonadaceae > JANYLD01. Next base: position 4,032 of record JANYLD010000356.1, on the reverse strand, counting down.
CCAAGGGTTTCGGTCGCCGAGAATCCGTTTCCCTGGCCGGAATCGGAAGCCTTGGAGGACGCGGTTGGCCAGCGCCTCAAGGCTTACCGCGAGCAGATTTATGGTGTCGATCTGCTCGCCCTGGTTCTTTTGGCCGATGAAGGGGTGCTCGAGATGTTGCGGACTGCCGGTGTCTCAACCAACAAGCTCGCAACCTTCGTGGAGGGCAAGCTGCTTGAGAGGGCGGCTCTGCTTGCCCAGGGCCAGCAGGATCTGTCTGCGTTGAAGACCGGCACTCTATTTAAGGTCATCGAACTGGGCCAGGTTGAGGCCCGTAGCTCAGGTATGCCGATGGATTCCAAACATGTCCTCATTGGAATGATCGAGGAAGGGCAGAGCGTTCTCGCTGCCTACTTGGATGGCGAAAAGTTTGACATAAGGTCGCTTCGCTCGTTGCTCAAGGCATCCCGCGAGCAATGACAGCGGTTTACCGAGCCTCTCCTAAGGGTCCTGCTAGCATGGGCTTTGGTGGGACGGCACAAAACAGAGTTTTGGAACCGAATTGCCGATATTTGGAAGTATATGCAAGCAAAGGTTAATCGATGCTCGATCAAGAATGGCGCCCTGGAAAGTAGTCGTGAACGCTTCTGCAAATTGCAGGTCTTGGCGCTAGGACTGGCGCTTGTGGGTAGCGGCTGCCAGTCCGCCGTGCCCCCCGCATCTTTGGCGCCGTCCGCCCAACCCGCGGTTGCCGAAACCAATCCGGATATTGCTCGCACTCAGAGCGAGATGTTGTCGAAGGACGGGATCAGCTTGGTTTGGAGGACGGACGTTCCGCATCCGGGCTACTGCGCCTACACGGTTCCATCGAGTGGAGATGCCGGCGCGGTCGCGGTTTTTGCGGGGAAGGTCGAGGAGGAGATGGGTAAGTATTCGCGATCCGCATTGACAGCCATGCATTTGACGAGAATCGCGATCTACGAGAACCTCGCCGTACAGGGGCAGCCCCGGGCGGCGATGCCTGATCCGGACTCGGGGACTTTGTTTTTGGATTACAAGCTTGGGGACGACGATGATGCCTACCAGCGGCACGTGATCCACCATGAGCTGTTTCACTACATGATGGGCGTGCTGCATAACGACATGCAGTTTCACGACTCGGCTTGGGCGGGCTTGAACCTGCCGGGGTTTCAGTATGGGAATGGGGGCGTGAATCAGCGGGAGTCTTCTTCGGCGGTCTTGGATCATCCGATGACGGGATTCGTGGATGGCTATGCGGAGTCGGCGCAGGAAGAAGACATGGCCGAGATTGAGGCTTGTCGGCTCGTGCGGAGCGAGGACAAGTTGCTGGAAGGATGGATGGCGAAGGACTCGGTTTTGCGGAGCAAGTATCTGCGGTTATTGGAGATTTTGAAGCCTCTTGGCGTTCAATAGCCCGCACGCTTCCTCCTTTTTTTGTCATCCCGAGCGAGTCCCCGAGTCGAGGGACCTGACAGGAGATCGTGACTCGTATTGGGAGCAAGCGAAACTTCCAGTCAGGTCCCTCGACTCGGGGAGTCGCTCGGGATGACAAAAAAAGGAGTTTCCGAATTACGCTTCCTCGTCCTCGTCCCAACTCAAGCGGGCGGTGGAGACCGCTGACCTTGAGGAATCCGGAGGTTTCGGGAACCCCTACCCCTGGCCCTTGTAGGCCTTGACTAGCGCAAGCATTGAACCCGCACCCCCTCCCGATTCGGGGACACATCGACCTCCCCCGCAGCCACATTATTCCGCGTGTTTTAGGAGCATTGTGGGCTGCAGGGGAGGTGTTTCAATGTTGGTTTGCCTTCCGGTGGTCTTCGCAATTTCGCCTCCGCAGACTCCGGCGAAATTGCTACGACCAACCGGCTACCTTCCTCTAACCCCTGCGGGGTAGCCGGAGTGTCCTCAATGTAACGCCTATGGCCATGGCATCTCCTCCTCCTCCGCCTTCGCTTTGTGCGTTGTATTTCTTTTGCAAGGAGAGGAGATAGTGATTCCCTACCCTTCCTCATCCTCGTCCAGTTCTGGCGGACGGTGGAGGCCGCTGACCATGGGGCGGGGGCGGGAGACGGTGGTGGCGGAGGCGATTGCTTTTTCGCGCACGTGCTTCTCTTCGGCTCGCTCCTCGGCGCCGGGGACGATGGGCCAGAGGGTTTGGTCGATCCAGTAGGAGTGGGTGAATTCCTCCCAGACTTGGTCGTAGGTTTCGATCGTTTTATCGGCGATGTTGGACCAGTTGAAGTCCGTTTTGAGGCGTGCTTTGGCTGATTCGGCCAGGTGGCGGGCTCGCACTGGATCCTTTAACACCCGAATGACGGCCCAGGCGAGGGACTCGGCGTTGCCGGAGAACATGGAGGTGCCGGTTTTGTCGTGAAGGACAACCTCTTTGAGACCGCCGGCGTCAGATGCGACGACGGGGACGCCGGCCGCCATGGCTTCGAGGGCAACGATTCCGAAGGGTTCGTAGAGGGAGGGGAAGACGGCGAGGTCGGCGCAGCGGTAGAGCTGGTAGAGCGGGCGGCTGCTCATGAAGCCGGTGAACATGACGTTGTCTCCCACCCCGGCCCAGTCGCTGAAGCGCTGGAAGCGGTCTTTGTCTCCGCCGCCGACAATGACGATCTTGGCTTTTTGGTCCTCGGCGAGGATCATGTTGGCGGCGTCGAGGAGGAGGTGGATGCCCTTTTCTCGGACGAAGCGGCCAACGTAGAGGATTATTTTTTGGTCAGGTTCGGCGAACTTGGCCCGGTAGGCGGCCTTTTCTTCATCGCTCCATTCGAAGTCAAACTTGGAGGCGTTGACCCCGTTGTAAATGACGTCGATTTTGTCGAGCGGGGAATCGAAGATGCGGTTGACCTCGTGCTTCATGAATTCGGAGGCGACGATGACGCGCCAGGCCTCGTAGCTCAGCCAATATTCCTGCTCGTGGATGTACTTGGAGGTGTCGTTGTGGATGCCTCCGTGGCGGCCGAACTCTGTGGCGTGGATGGTGGCGACGAGAGGGAGGCTGTATTCGTATTTGAGCTCTCTCGCTGAGTCCAAGGAGAGCCAGTCGTGGGCGTGGAAGAGGGTGGGCTCGCCGCCGGGACGCCAGTCTTCCAGGAGTTTTCTCACCCTCGTTTCTGTGGCTAGGTTGAGTAGTTGGATCTCGTGGAGGAAGTCGTTGGGGACCTCCGTCAGGTGGACTCGGTGGACGTGGACGCCGCTGGGTTGGACTTCCTCGTCGGGGGCTTGAGGGGTGGCCTTGGTGACCACGTGGACTTCGACGCCCTTGGCTTGAAGTTGCTGCGAGAGATCGTGGACGTGGGGGCTGATGCCGCCGACGATACGGGGCGGGTATTCCCAAGAGAGCATGATCACGCGCATGGCTTAGTTATTGTAGGCGGTAAGCGGTTGGCGGTTAGCAGGTGTGGGATGTGGGATTTGGATTTCACGCAGAGACGCAGAGATCGCAGAGGCGCAGAGGGGAGCGATGCGATGAGTTTTTTCGCTCTCCATCCCAAATCGCAAATCCCATATCTCAAATCAATCTAAATCGCCGCTGACGGCGCTTCTCGTTCGGCGGCGGTGTCGACTTCGAAGAACTCCAGCGGTTTGAAGCCGAACATGGTGGCGAAGATGCCGCTAGGGAACTGTTCGATCATGGTGTTGTAATCACGGACGACAGCGTTGTAGTACTGACGAACGTCGGCGATTTTTTGCTCGGTGGTGCTGAGGTCACCTTGGAGTTGGAGGAAGCTTTGGTTGGCTTTGAGGTCGGGGTAGGCCTCGGCGAGGGCGAAGATGTTAGTGATTCCGGCAGATAGGGTGCCCTCCGCGGCGGCTCGCTGAGGGAGAGATGGGGCGGAGGCTGCCGTATTTCGGGCTTGGACCACTTTTTCCAGCGTCGATTGTTCGTAACCGGCGTAGCCTTTGACAGCGGCCACGAGGTTGGGGATGAGGTCTGATCGGCGCTTGAGATAGACGTCGACGTCCGACCACGCGTTCTTGCCAAGTTGCCTCATGCCGACCAGCTTGTTGTACTGCCAGGCGATG